>NZ_JDWE01000015.1:52682-92808 GCF_000685765.2 Frankia sp. BMG5.23 | reverse complement strand
GTAGCCGGCTCTGGATGTAGCCGGCTCTGGGTAGCACCATACCCGACCAGGCCGAGGCCGAGCGCGGACGACGTGGTTCCCACGAGATCGAGATCCCGGTTCTCCTCCGGTGGCGTGTCGACCACCCCCAGGCACCGGGAAGCCCGCTCGCGATGGTTGTAGCCGCGTTGTGCTCTCCGTGTGCACTGGTTGGCATTTGACTGCCAGGGCAACTTGCTGCCAGGGGAAATCCAGGACAGCCGCGCCGCGTGGCCCCATGCTCTCGATGAGTCAAAGAAGCCGACTGCTTTAGAAAGGCTGGCTGCTTCAGAAGGGCTGTCGGGTGGGAAGCGGTGGTCGCGCACCGGTCACTCCCGGCCGGCTCCATGCTCGTCGGCGGATTCCCCTGCCACCTGTAACGCGTCGCAAGGTACCGGGGCCGGTCCGTCATGGCCGGTCCGCCTGACTGCCCATGCACACGGTACCCGTGCTTGCCATGCACACGGTACCCGTGCTTGCCTGGGGTCAAACACGCGCTTCCCAAGAACATGTCGAGGAGATTCTTGTGCCCTCAGTCACCGGTCCCTCAGTCACCGGTCCGCAGAACCCCGCCACGCCGTCCGGAGGTCAGTCACACCGGACTCTCATCGTGGCCAGGATGAACCCTGCCGACGCTCCCGCCATCGCGGCGACCTTCGCCGAGTCCGATGCCGGAGAACTACCCGGAATCGTGGGTGTGACCAGGCGTGACCTGTTTCACTTCCATGGCCTTTACTTTCATCTTATCGAGGCTCCGACTAACGTCAGGAACACCGTCGAGAACGTCCATGAGCATCCGCTGTTCGTCGACGTGAGCAAAAAGCTCGGGAAATACGTCTCCGCCTACGACCCGGAGACCTGGCGCACCCCCGGGGACGCGATGGCACAGAGTTTCTACTCGTGGACGGCCGGCTGAGCCCCCGGTGCGCCACCGGGCTCCTGATACACGGCCGGGCTCCTGTACACCGCCAGAGCACCGGGCCCGCCGGCTGCGGCCGCGACCGGTCATCAGCGACCGCGTCCTAGATCCCGCCCACCGGTACGCCCAGTTTTTCATGTGAACCCCGAAACCCGAAAATGAAAAAGGGAGTACGACATGCCCCGGCAATGGTCGGCCGATGCCCTGCTCGACTTCCTGGTCGAGCAGGCCGGTCTGCCCTCGGACGAGCGGCCGACGGACCTGGATGTGACCTTCATCGACATCGGCCTCGACTCGCTCGCCTACCTCCAGCTCTCGGCGGAGGTGGCCGGGACCTTCGGGGTGGACCTCCCGGCCGAGCTGCCGGAGAGCTGGACCCTCGCCGAGATCCTGGCCACGGTGAACACGGCTCTCGGCCAGCGCGAGACGGTCTGAATCCGCCGTTAGTTCCCACGCCCCATACCTTCCAGGCCGACCGGAGCCGACGTGAGCGGGCACACTGACAACTCGATTTTCATCGATGCCGACATTGAAACCGTCTGGACCATCACCAACGATCTGAAGTCCTGGCCTGACCTCTTTACCGAATACGCCTCGGTAGAGATTCTTGAGCACCATGAGAACACCTTCAAGTTTCGCCTGACCATGCATCCCGACGAGAACGGGACGGCGTGGAGTTGGGTGTCCGAGCGGACGCTCGACCCGGCCACCCGGCAGGTGCGCGCGTACCGCGTCGAGACCGGTCCGTTCGAGTACATGCACATCCACTGGAGCTACACGCCGGAGGGCACCGGCACCCGCATGCGCTGGGTGCAGGACTTCCATATGCGCCCGTCGGCGCCGGTGAACGACGAGCAGATGACCAACCGCATCAACGCCAACACCGCCCGCGAGATGTCGGTGATCCGGGAGAAGGTCGAGCGGGCCGCCGCCGAGCTGCCCCCGGTCTCCATCGCGCTGCCGGAACAAGTCTGAGGAGAACGAGACCGGTGACTTCCGTGACAGCGATTCCGAAGGTTCTCTGCATTCACGACATGACCCCAAACCGTCGGCGCGGCGGTGACGTCCGCACGCTGCTTTCACCGGCGACCGTGGGCTCGACCTCGGGCTTTTTCGGCACCTTGACCCTCCAGCCGGGTGAGGTGGTGACCGAACACCTGCATCCCTACTCGGAGGAGTTCCTCTACTGCGTGCGCGGCATTGTGACCGCCCGACTGGACGGTCAGTACCAGGACCTGCCGGCCGACCACGGGGTGTGCATCCCGATCGGGATGCGCCACCGCGTCGTCAACACCGGTGAGGAGACCGCCTTCCTCGTCTTTCACCTCAGCCCGCTGGCACCCCGGCCCGACCTCGGTCATGTCGACACCGAGGTACCGCTCGACCCGGATGCCCCGCACGTCCCGGTCGCCCCGTCGGCGCCCACCGTCGACTCCCTGCCCCACGGGTCCGGACAGTGAGCGGACCAAGACGGACGGCGGTCACCGGGATCGGGGTGGTCGCCCCCGGTGGGGTCAACCGCAAGGAGTTCTGGACCCTGCTAACCGACGGCCGTACCGCGACGCGGCGACTGTCGTTCTTCGACCCGACCCAGTTCCGTTCCCAGGTGGCCGCCGAGTGCGACTTCGACCCGGCGGCGGCCGGCCTGACCGCCCGGGAGATCGCGCGTAACGACCGGTTCGCGCAGTTCGCCTTGGCCGCGGCGTTGGAGGCGGTGGAGGACAGCGGCCTGGACCTGCGGGGCGGCGGGGACGGTTCCGGGGACGGCGGGGACGGTTCCGGGGACGGCCCGATCGTTGGCGTCAGCATCGGCAGCGCGGTGGGCGCGACCACCCGCCTGGAGAACGAGTACGTCGAGGTCTCCGACAGCGGGCGGGACTGGGAGGTTGATCCCCGGTACGCCAGCTCGTTCCTCTACCACGCGATGGTGCCGAGCTGCCTGGCCACCGAACTGGCCTGCCGGTTCGGCGCGCACGGCCCAGCCTTCGTGGTCTCCACCGGCTGCACCTCGGGCATCGACGCGGTCGGCTACGGCCATCAGCTCATCGTCGACGGCGAGGCCGACATCGTCATCGCCGGTGCCTCCGACGCGCCGATCTCCCCGATCTCGATGGCGTCCTTCGACGCGATCCGCGCGACGACAGCCCGCAACGACGACCCCGAACACGCCTCCCGTCCCTTCGACGCCAGCCGGGACGGCTTCGTGATGGGGGAGGGCTGCGCCGTACTCATCCTGGAGGAGCTCACCGCCGCCCGGTCGCGCGGTGCGCACATCTACTGCGAGGTGGGTGGGTACGCCTCGCGCTCGAACGCGTTCCACATGACCGGACTGCGCCCCGACGGGGTCGAGATGGCCGAGGCGATCCGGGTCGCGATGGACGCGGCGCGGGTCGGGGCCGACGACATCGACTACATCAACGCGCACGGATCGGGCACCAAGCAGAACGATCGGCACGAGACGGCCGCCTTCAAGCGTTCGCTGGGACAGCGGGCGTATGACATCCCGGTCAGCTCGATCAAGTCGATGATCGGGCACTCGCTGGGCGCGATCGGGTCGATCGAGATCGCCGCCTGCGCCCTGGCGATCGAGAACGACGTCATCCCCCCCACCGCCAACTGGACCACCCGCGACCCCGAGTGCGATCTCGACTACGTCCCGAACATCGCCCGGGACCACACTGTCGACGTGGCCCTGTCGGTCGGCAGCGGTTTCGGTGGCTTCCAGTCGGCGATCGTCCTCGCCGCCCCGACGCGATGAACGCCGCCGTGGAGGCCTCCGTCGCGACGGCCGCGGGACCCGCGTACCGGGACGGTTCGCCGCAGGCCCCGGTCCGGCCGGTCGTCACCGGTCTCGGCGTCCTCGCGCCCAGCGGCATCGGGACGGAGGAGTACTGGGCATCAACTCTGCGCGGCGAGCTGAAGATCGCGCCGATCAGCCGGTTCGACACCACCTGGTACGACGCCACCCTTGCCGGCGAGGTCGCCGGTTTCGCGGTCGAGGATTACGTCGACAAGCGGTACATCGTCCAGACCGATCGGTGGACCTGGTTCGGGATGGCCGCGTCGCGCCTCGCCATGACCGATGCGCGCTACGACCCCGCCGCGCACGATCCGTATGCGACCTCGGTGGTGTTCGGCAGCGGGTCGGGCGGTGTCGACATCGGGCAGCGCGAGCTGGGACGGCTGTGGACCCGGGGCCGCACCGCGGTGAGCGTCTATCAGTCGATCGCCTGGTTCTACGCGGCGACGACCGGGCAGACCTCGATCCGGTATGGTCTGAAGGGGCCGTCGGGGGTCCTGGTCAGTGACGGTGCCGGCGGAATCGACAGCCTGGCCCAGGCCCGGCGGATTATCCGCCGCGGCACGCCGACGGTGCTCGCCGGGGGGGCCGAGGCGAGCCTGACGCCTTATGCGATTGCCGGCCATCTGTCCGGTGGCCGGGTCAGCACCGCGACCGTCGCGGCGGACGGCTACAAGCCGTTCGACGTTCGGGCGAACGGTTACCTGCCCGGTGAGGGTGGCGCGACGCTCGTGCTCGAGGATCCGGCCGCCGCCGCCGCCCGGGGAGCCCCGCACGTCTACGGCGAGATCGCCGGCTACGCCGCGACGCACGACGCCGCCCACCACGAACGCCCCGCCCCGGACGCGCGCTGGCTCGCCACCGCGATGCGCCGGGCCCTGCGCGACGCCAGCCTCACCCCGGACGACGTCGATGTCGTCTTCGCGGACGGCGCTGGTTCACCGGACCTCGACGCCCAGGAGGCGGCGGCGATCCGCACGGTCTTCGGGGCCCGGACGGTCCCGGTGACGGCGCCGCAGGGCTTCGTCGGCCGGCTCCTCGCCGGCGGCTCGGCGTTGACGGTAGCCGCGGCGTTGCTGTCCATCCGGGACGGGGTCATCCCGGCGGTGGGCAACCTCGACACCCCCGATCCGGCCCATGGGCTCGACCTCGTGCGCACGCCCCGGCGTGTACCCGTGCGGGTGGCGCTGGTGAACGCCCGCGGCTACGGCGGTTTCAACAGCAGCCTCGTGGTTCGCGCCGTCGGTCCTTGCTGAGGAGGACGTACCCACCCGTATCGCCTGCCCGTATCGCCTGCCCCCGCTCACCAGCCGAACCTCACCAGCCGAACCTCACCAGCCGAACCTCACCAGCCGAACCTCACCAGCCGAACCTCACCAGCCGAACCTCACCAGCCGACACCTTGACACAGGAGACAGTCAGCGATGTTCCCAGACCTGGCCGGGCGACGCGCCCTGGTTACCGGCGGTACCCGCGGCATCGGACGGGCCGTGGTGCTCGGCCTCGCCCGAGCCGGAGCGACGGTCGTTGCCGGCCACCAGCGCCAGACCGAGGAGGCCGAGAGCCTGCGCCGCGAGCTCAAGGACACCGGCGGCGACCATCTGCTCGTCCAGGCCGACGTCGCCGATCCGGGCCAGATCACCGAGCTCGTCGAGGCCACCGGCACCCACCTGGGCGGCCTCGACATCGTCGTGAACAACGTCGGCACGATCAGCCACATCCCCTACGCGCAGCTGCCCCTGGACGAGTGGACGCAGGTGCTGACCACCAACCTCACCGCCACTCACCTCGTCACGCAGGGCGCGTTGTCGTTGCTGGGGGACTCCGGTTCGGTGATCAATATCGGATCCGGCTCCGGGGTGGTCGGTCTGCCGCTGCGGGCCCACTACACCGCGGCGAAGACCGGCCTGATCGGACTGACCCGCTCGCTGTCCAAGGAGCTCGGTGTCCGCGGCATCCGGGTGAACCTGGTCTCCCCGGGAGTCATCGAGACCCACCATGCCGAGGGCATCGACCCGGCCGTCAAGGCGGCCTACACCAACCGCATCCCGCTGGGACGCATCGGGACGGCCGAGGAGGTCGCCGCGGTCGTCCTGTTCCTGGCCAGCGACGTGTCGTCCTACGTCAACGGCGCCACCTTTGCCGTGGACGGAGGCATCTGATGACCTCGACCCCGCCTTTTCGGATCATGCTGACAATGCGGATCCACCCCGGTCGGGAGGCCGAGTTCGAGCAGACCTGGCTGCGGATCGGCGACGCGGTCACCTCGCACCCGGCGAACCTCGGGCAGTGGCTGATCCGCTCGGAGGAGGAGCCGAGCACGTACTACATCGTCAGTGACTGGGTTGACGAGGAGCAGTTTCGCGAGTTCGAGCACAGCGAGCGTCACCTGGTGCACCGCAAGGCGCTGCACCCGCTGCGCGCCAGTGCCTCGATGGTCACCGGTACCGTCGTCGCCCAGTTGGCCGGCGCGGCCTCCCTGACCGTTCCGGCGGGAAGCTGACCGTGGCCGGTCCGGCGAAGGTTCGGGTCATGCTGTGGGCGGTCGACCCGCCCGACGATCCCGGCGCGGTGGAGCGGGCTTACCACGAGATCAGCTCCAAGCTGGTCGGCACGCCTGGCCTGCTCGGTAACACGCTGCACCGGTCGGCGGCGGACCCGTCCCGGTTCGCGGTGGTCAGCGTCTGGGCGAGTATGGCCGAGTTCAACGTGTGGGAACAGGGGGCGGACCACCGCGGGACGACCTCACCGCTGCGTCCCCTGCAGGATCCGCAGCGCCCTCCAATGATCGACATCGAGGTCGCCGCGTACGGCCCGGACGGGCCCTTCGGCGACGATCCCCCGGACTGATCAGCGGGTCCTCCGGCTCCGCTACCCGGGGACAGGTAGCCGGGCTCCAGTGGCCGGGGACCGATCGCCGCCGCGGCTGTGCCGGGGGCAGCCCCACCGCCCGAACGGGCGGTGGGGCTGACGCACGTGGAGCACGAAGAACGTCTTCCGGATGATCTACGGATATCATGGTGGGCGTGGACGAGTCATCCCGCCGGCCCATCCACCATCCAGTCTCTCGACGCCAAGACGATCATCCTATCGGAGCGTCGCTACGATCGTTTGACCCCGCCCTCTTTGACAGGGCGGGGTCGTTTCGCGACGACACCCTCTAGTTCGGCGGCGCCGGCTGCCAAGATCTCCTGGATCGCCCCCACCGGCTCCTCCGACGGGCTCAGGTCTCTCCGGCCGGTCAGGCCTGCCAGCATGGCCCGCTGTTCGAAGCGGGGCGGCCCGGTCGTCTGGTGTCCATCTTCGCCCGCTTCGACCAGGTGTCCGATGATGCCGCTGAGTGCCGGTTCTGCGCCGAGGTGTAGAAATGCGCGGTCTGCCCAGGACAGTCCCGGGGCGTACTCCTCGGCCGTGAAGGCGGTGGCGCGGGTGCCCCGGGCTCGGAATCGGGGGGGTTATGCCGGACTCATCCGCTCTTGATGTCCTGATCGGGCTCGCGTTGCTCTTTGCCGCGTTCAGCCTCGCAGTCTCCCGGATCAACGAGGCCGTGCTCGCTCTGTTCCGCTACCGGGGGCGCCAGCTGGAGGCCGAGCTGCGACGGCTGCTCGGCGGTGACCGGCCCGCCGAACCGTCCGATCCGGGGGCGGACCCGCCCGCGGATCGGACGGACCTCGTCGCCGAACTGTTAGACGGGCCGCTTCGGGCCATGCGTGCCACTGGCCGCGACACCTCCCTGCCGGCCATGGACGACCATCCGCCGGTTTCCGGTACCTGGGCCTCGGTGCGCCGCGCGCACACACTGCGGTTGCCGTCCTACCTGCCGTCCACCGCCTTCGCTCGGGCGCTGCTGGACCGGGTCGACCCGCCCGCCCGGGCCCTGCTGTCCCAGCTCCGCCCGGACACCCTGCCTGACCACGTCCCCGACGAGGCCAGGGCCGCGTACCGGCGGGCCTACGACGGTGCCCGGCATGCCCTCGGGGAGAGGTCCGCCCAGGCCCTGTACGACGCGATGCCTGTGGATCACCCCACCGGGCGGGTCGTGGCCGCCGCGCTCGTCGCCGCCACCAGGGCCGGAGCCGTGGGAACGATGGAGGACGGGCTCGCCGCGATGCCCCCCTCCCCGGCGAAGACCGCGATGACCACAGCGATAGTCCAGGCCGGCGGGGACCGCGAGAAGGTCGTCATCGAGCTGGCCCGGTGGTACGACGACGCGATGGATCGCCTGTCCGGGTGGTACAAGCGGCGCATCGCCGTCTTCCTGCTCGGCTACGCGGTCCTGCTGTCCGTCCTGTTCAACCTCGACGCGATCGGGCTCGCACGGGCGTTCTGGCAGGACGGCACCGTGCGGCAGGCGGCCGTGACCGCGGCCCAGGCCGAGGTGGGCTCATCCGGCGAGGCGGCCGGGAGCTCCGCCGGGAGTTTCGCCGGGGATCCCGCCTCCGGCACCCGCCTCACCTCCGACCAGCCCATGGTGGGGGACGCCACGGAACAGGTGATCAAGACGGTGCGCGAGGCCTCGGGGCTCGCCTTCCCGATCGGCTGGGTCCACAACTCCGCGGGCCGCGACGACCCACGGGAGGTTCCCGACTCCGTCGAGGGGTGGCTCCTGAAAATCGCCGGCATCGCGATCGCCTGCTTCGCGCTCACCGCCGGCGCCCCCTTCTGGTTCGACCTGCTCGGCAGACTGGTGAACATGCGCGCCACCGGCCCCAAACCCCGGGCCGCCAACGGATAGATCAGGGCCCTTCCGTCGGCGAGCCGGCTGGTGCTGGTGCTGGTGCTGGCACCGGCACCGGCACCGGCACCGGGTGGATGCCGAGCTGGTCGAGACGTCGCACCAGCGCCTCCAGGGTCGGCCGAGGATGCCGGTAGAACTCCGAGCCGCGGATCCGGAAGAACGTCCAGCCGAGCCGTTCCAGGATCCGCTGGCGGCGCAGATCCGCCTCCCACTGGTCGGGCCCGTGGAAACGGTCACCGTCGCATTCGACCGCGAGGCGGGGGCCGCGGCGCCCCACACCCCCGGCGGTGGCTCCTTCGGTGACGGCTTGCTCGGCGGTGGCTCGCGTGGTGGCGACCCCTTCGACGACCAGGTCGATCCGGTAGCGCCCGACCGGATGCTGGGGGCGCACCCGGTAGCCGCGGGCGAGGAGCTCGCGCAGGACGGCCCGTTCGAACTCGCTCTCGCAGCGATCGGCCAGATCCGCGTCGAGCCGTCCGGTCTGCCCGGCGTACATGTACTCGATCAGCTGGCGCCGCACATCGTCGTCGCGCAGCGTGGCCGGGTCGACGCTGTGGAACACCCACATCTGGTTGCGGGCGCGGCTCGCGGCCACGTTGACTCGTTGCTGGTCGCGGCGGCGGGTGGCGGCCGAGCGGTTGTCGTCCGCGACGACGGAGATGAAGATGACGTCCCGTTCGTCGCCCTGGAACTGGTACGGGTCGCCGACCCGCAGGTCGCGGCGGGAGAACTCGCGCTCCCCGAGCCGTTCGACTAGGGTGTGTTCGATGAGGCGGGGCTGGCCGGCGCCGAGCAGGGTGACCACGCCCATGCTCATCCCGTCGTAGGCCGGGTCGGCGCAGCAGGCGAGGACCCGCTCGACGAGGGCCTGCGCCTCCGCTGGGTTCGCGTCGCCGAAGCGGGTCTGCGACCGGGCGCCCCGGGGGACCCGGACGGGTCGCAGCGGCGCGCCGAGGGCGAGCTCCGGATCCTCCCGCAACGGCAGGATCTGCTGGTCGTAGAAGCGGTTGGAGAAGCCGATGATGTCGGGCAGGCAGCGGAAGTGCTCCTTGAGCACGATGGTGCGCGGGAAGACCCGGGCCGCGGTGTCGTAGAGACTCGCCTCCACGTCGAGCAGCGAACGCTGGGCGACGTCGGGCAGGTGCGCGTCGATCAGGGCATGAACCTTGGCCCGTTCGATGCCGACGGCCTCCGGACTCGTCTGGGCGTCGTCGCCGACGACGACAGCCTTGCGGGCCAGGCTCAGCACGCCGAGGGCCAGCAGGTCGCACTGGCTGGACTCGTCCACGATGACCACGTCGAACAGGTCGTCGGCGCCCGGGTCGAAGCTCTCCATCACCCGGTGCGTCGGCATGATCCACACCGGCACGGCGCCCATCGCCGCCCGCATGTGGGCCCGGGCCTCGGCGCGCCACCGCGGGGCGTACTTCCCGGTGCCCTTCCCGATCCGGTCGAGTGCCTGTACCCAGCCGGTCAGCGCCCGGCGCTGGGAGTCGCCGAGCCGGATCGCCAGGCCCAGCCGGGCGGAGCGACGCGCAGTCTCCAGCACCAGGGCGCGCACGTGCCGCGAGGCGTCGGCGAGCTGACGGCCGAGCGTGGTGAGGTCGCCGTCGGAGTGCAGGTCGTCGAGCCAGGTCTGGGCCTGGCGCCAGCGCCACGCCTCGCTGGCCCGCACCGCCTCGCCGCAGCTCGACGGGTCACCCTGTCCGGTGAGGATGGCGTCGGTCCACAGCGGCGCGACCGCGCGCAGCCGGGCCGCCAGCCGGTCCCGGCGTTCCACGCCGGGGCGCAGCGCCGCCAGCCGGGCGCTCTCGTCGAGCAGCGCCGTCCATGTCGCCAGGTCCCGCCTGGTCAGCGCCTCGTGCAGGTCGGCCCACACCCGGCCGGCCCGCGGGCTACGGCCTCCCTCGGCGAGCGCCCGTTCTACCTCGGCGAGCGCGCCGGCGATCTCCTTCTCGCGCCGTCGGCCGGTCGCCGTGGCAAGCAGGCCGGCGAGGTGGGAAAGCGTGTCCGGGTCGGAAGGCGTCGTCGTGACGGGATGGCCGGTGGGATGGCCGGCGGGATGGCCGGCGGGGAAGACAGCGCGCAGCCGGGCGGACAGCTCCGGTGCCGCCCGGCGTTCCCAGTCGACGGCGTCGGCGAGGCCGCCGGCGACCGCGTCGAGCCGGGTGAGGACGTCGGGTGCCGCGGGCTCGATGGCCTCACCGCCGAGGGCGGCGGCGATCGCGGCCTGACGGGCGGCGGCGGCTGCCAGCGTCTGACGGCGGCGCACCTCTGCCTCGACGATTGCCACGTCCTCCCCCGTGCGCGCGGCCAGCCCATCGACGCGCACCGCGTCGTGCAGGTCCCGCAGCTCCCGTCCGCCGAGGCGGGGGATCCCCCGGCCGGCGGCGAAGCGGCCCCGCAGGTCGGCGAGCAGCCTCAGCTGGACCCGCGGGTCACCGGCGGGCAGCTCGATGGAACGGCCGAAGGTGAGGGTGGTCAGACGGCGCAGCTCGGCGACCTCGGCGGCGAGGGCCGTGGCCTGGTCGGCCCAGAACCTGGCCTGCTCACCCGACGCCGCGCACTGCGCCCGGGCGGTGGTGAGCCAGCCGACCGACAGCCGGCGCAGCCGGTCGGCGGCGGCCCGGGTGTCCTCGACCAGGGCACGGACGCCGTCGGCACCGTCGGCACCGTCGACGTCGAGCGCGTCGAGCGCGTCGACGGACAGGCCGGCCTGTTCGAGGTCGGCGAGCCCGGCGCGGATCTCGTCGAGTTCGTCGTGCAGCCGGCCGAGGGCGACCGCGCCCGGCAGCGACGCGCCGTCCGGCAGGTCGCCCGGCAGATTGCCCGCGGCGGCCCGGGCGTCGGCGGGGGTGATCTCGCGCGCGGTCCGGTAGAGCTCGGCGAGCTCGGCCGGGCCGAGCGGAAGCGCGCGGGTGGGGTCGAGCCGGTCGGGAACGAACCCGAGCTCCTCCGCGCGCTCGGCCAGCCAGCTCGCCACCTCCGGCGCGCGTTCCCGCCCGTGCGGCAGCTCGAACTCCCGCGCCTCGCCGGCCAGCAGGTCGATCATCCGCAGTTCGAGGGCGCGGGCGGTGGCGCGGGCGGCGTCCAGCTCCTCGGCGAGGGCCTTCACGGCCGCGGTCTCCCGCGCCGGGTCGACCTCGCTGACCGCCCCGGAGATCTCCACGATGGCGGCGCGCAGTTCGTCGAGGTCGGCCCGGCTCGACCCGAGCACGGCGACGGTCAGGTCGCGCAGCTCCCGCGGGATCTTGTCGCGCAGCACCGCGAGGGCCTGTTCGTCCTGCGCGGTGACGAGCACCCGCTGCCCATGCGCCACGAGGTGGCAGATCATGTTCGCGATGGTGTGGCTCTTACCGGTGCCGGGCGGCCCTTGCACGGTGACTCCGCGGGCGCCCGCGAGCTGCCGGGCGATCCGCTCCTGGTCGGCGTTCGTCGGCAGCGGCATCAGCAGGCGTTCACCGAGCCCCGCGGGGGAGCCGTCGTGACCGCGCCGGCCACGGCCTCGATCGGCGTGGGCACCCTCGGGGAGGGTGCCGTCGGCCCGATCGTCCCCGCCGAGCGCGGCGGCGACGAGCCTGTCGTCGGCGACCACGGCGGCGATGGCCTCGGGGAGCAGGTCCCGTTCGGCGAGGGCGGTCCGCAGCTCCGCGTAGAACTGCGCCTGCAGGGCCGGCCGCGGCCGCACGTACACCGCCCAGGTGTCGACCAGGACGGGGCTCGGCCCCGGCGGGGGCACCGGACCGGTGGTCGCGCGGGCGTCCAGCCCGAGCGGCGCGAGGATCTGGCGGTGCAGCTCGGCCTGGGCCGGGGCGTCCCACGGATCGGCCGGCGCCGTCCGCAGCCGGTCGCGCAGGGCCGACATCTCGTCCAGACCGGGGAGGCCGAGGCCGTGCAGGGGCTCGGTCTCCAGGCTCACCGGACCGTCGGGATGCAGCCGGATGACCCCGGAGTCCGGATCGACCGTCAGCACCATGCGGGTGACGAGCAGCGGATGGATGATCGTCGCGTCGCCGACCCGCCAGCACAGCACCGAGTGCCCCCAGGCCAGCTCCACGGTCGCGGCCTCGCGCTGCAGCCGCAGGCGCAGGTCGAACAGGCGCTGGTAGAGGGCGCGCGCGTCGCGGGCGGCGCGTGCCTCGGGCGCCCACGGCCGCCACACCTGACGCACCCAGGCGTCGAGCAGTGCGACGGCGCCCGGCGGAGCGTCCCGCTCCTCGCCCGGGACACCGGGAGGCTCGCGCTCCCCGGTCTGCTCGACGGCCTCCGCGTCCAGGAGATGGGCGGGGATGGTGGGTGGGGCGTCCGGGCTCACCACCGTCCCGGCCAGGTAGCGGTCGAGCGGGGGTGGCCAGCTCGGCGCGGCCGGCTGGGGTACCCGGGCGACCTCCAGCCAGCTCTCCCGCTGCGTTGTCGGGCCGAGCCGGACCCCCGGATGGGACGGGACGTCAGCCGGAAGGAGCGGAGCGGGGACGTACTCGGCGAGCTGGCGACGGGGGGCACCGCGCCGTTCGGCGGCGAGCGCGGCCAGGTAGTCCAGGAGCCGAAGCGACCGGCCACGGACCTGATCACGAGCGGACATCGGGCTCCTCGGCTGGCGGGCTGGGTCAGGGCGCGGCGGCGCGACGCCACCTGCCGCCCGCGCCTTCGCCTGATCGACCTTACGACCTGTCTCCGACACAATCGCCGGCTTCCGGCCTGTCCCGCTCGGACCGCCGCTCGGACCGCCGCTCGGACCGCCGCCCGGACCGCCGCCCGGGGACGCGCGGCGCGGTTCCGTCCGTGGCCGCACCTACGCCGGACGAGGCGGCCGACGCCTGATCCACTACCGGGGACGCACGTGGGGTGGTGAACTGTCGGCGTGTCGATCCTGTCGTCTCCTGGACACGCATAGTGACCATCGGTACCGTCCGACGTCGTCTGGTCCGACGTCGTCCGGTCGGGCTGCGCCAAGTCGGGCTGCTGGGGGAGAACCACCATGGGATTGCGTTCCGGCGGTGCCGCCGTGCTCACGAGCATGCTGCTTGTGCTGGCCGCGGTTCCGGTCGCGGCTTCGCGCCCCGCGGACGGCCCGTCGCGTTCCGTGGCGGAAAGCTCGCGTTCCATCGACGAGGCGCCGGACCAGGTCTCGCTCCGTGCTGGTGATGGGGACCACGGCCGTGGTGGTGATGGAGACCCCGGAGCGTCCGCCGGCACGGGTGCGCCTCGGCCCCCCGCCCCGGACAGGACCGGGACGGGGGGCCGCGGGAACTCGCTTTCCTATACCGGTGGGCAGATCAGCGTCCTTGCCGTACTGGCGGTGCTGTTGCTCGGTGGGGGAGCCTTCTGGCGGCGCGCGCACCGGGCCGGGTTGTCCTGAGCGCGGTGACCTGCCGGCTGCCGGCCGGCGAATCTGGGGGACCTGAGCACAGTTTGCGGTCCCTGGACCGTGACGGGCTCCCCCAAATTCGGCCGCCGCGCGATGGTGGTCACTGCATGAGCTGACCGTCTACCGGACTTCGCGGCCGCCGACGTCGCGGGGCTTCCGGATCCGGATCTGGTCTGGCCTGGCCTGGTCTGGCCTGGGTTATCCGGCTCGGACGGTCTGCCCGCATCGCCTGCCCGCATCGCCCGGAGGTGTCCGCCCGGGACAGGTCGGGACGGGGTTGGCAGGTTGTTACGCCGGTTTCGCGCCTATGAAGCCATTGTTTCCGTCCGCAGGTTGCGGGTTATCCCGTCGACGGGGTCGTGGTGGGTGGTTTGGGTCGGTACTCTCGGGGTGGAGAAACCTAGGATGATCGGGGGTGTCCGTGCTCCTCTGGTCCAGGTAAGTATGAAGCGAAGTCACCGAGACTGATGTAGCGCCGATCGAGACGTGAGGGCCGGGTAACGGTGGGTGCACCAATACTGGTGGATAATGCCGATCTGGCGGTCAAGACCCTGGGGGTCTGCCGGATTGACTCCCCGCTCCTGCCGCTGCTGGGGGAGCGGCCGACGACGCAGCATTACATCGATGAGTCGGACAAGGTCCTCTACGACGACACCGCCCTGATGATCTCCTCGCGTGGTGTCGCGCTCGATGACCTGCCCGGATTCGAGCCGGCCGGGCCGCGCCGGAAGATCTACTTCGACCCGTCGAAGACCCGGGTGGGCATCGTCACCTGCGGTGGGCTCTGTCCCGGGTTGAACAACGTGATCCGCGGTCTGGTGCTGGAGCTGACCTCGCACTACCGGGTTCGGCGGATCTTCGGATTCCGCAACGGGTACCAGGGCTTCATCGCCCGCTACGGCCACGACGTCGTCGATCTCACCCCGGAGAGCGTCGCCAACATCGACGAGGACGGCGGGACGATCCTCGGCAGTTCCCGCGGCCAGCAGGATCCCGCCGAGATCGTCGACTGCCTCTCCCGGATGAACATCAACATCCTGTTCGTCATCGGCGGTGACGGCACCCTGCGCGGGGCCGGGCAGATCGCCCGGGAGGCCGAGACGCGCGGGGAGAAGATCGCCGTGGTCGGCATCCCGAAGACGATCGACAATGACATCCCCTACATCGACCAGAGCTTCGGCTTCCAGACGGCCTTCGGCAAGGCCGCGGAGTCCATCCGGGTCGCGCACGCCGAGGCGACGTCCGCGCCCGGCGGGCTCGGCGTGGTCCGGCTCATGGGCCGCCACTCGGGATTCATCGCCTGCTACGCGACGCTGGCGAAGAGTAACGCGGACGTGGTGCTCATCCCGGAGTTGCCGTTCAAGCTGGAGGGCGACGGCGGTCTGCTGAACTACGTGCGTCGCCGGGTGGCCGAGCGCGGCCACGCCGTCGTCGTCGTCGCCGAGGGTGCCGGCCAGGAGCTTGTCGTCGGCCAGCCGGAGAGCACCGACGCGTCCGGGAACCGCAAGCTGCACGACATCGGCCCGGAGCTCTCCCGCCGGATCAAGGAGTACTTCGACGCCGAGGGCATCGAGCTCAACCTGAAGTACATCGATCCCAGCTACGTGATCCGCAGCGTGCCGGCGAACCCGTACGACAGCGTCTACACGATCCGGCTCGCCCACGCGGCCGTGCACGCCGCGATGTCCGGCCGCACGGAGATGGTCGTCGGCCGCTGGCGGCGGCGGTTCATCCACATCCCGATCCCGCTCGCGATCAGCCAGCGCAACCAGGTCGACCCGGCCGGCGATCTGTGGATGTCCGTCCTCGAAGCGACCGGCCAGCCCCCCCGCTTCGAATAGCCGAGTAGCCAGCCCCCTCTCTTGCCTTTCCAGAGGGATAAAAGGGACGTCGAAGCCTCTGGATAGGCAAGATTCCCGGTGTGGCCGTGCGTGTCCACAAGGACGAATCGGGCTCGGGGCCTCTGGACAGACACCCACCGGAACAGCCCACGGTGTGCCGCGATCAGGTCGGGCCGGGTCAGGCCGGGTCGGGCCGGGTCAGGCGGCGGATCCACCAGAAGCAGAAGCCGGTCCGTCATGCCGGACGACGGGCGCCGATCACCGTAGGGTACGACGACAGACGCACCCGGCCCGCCGCGCCCGACCTGGATGTGCTGGCCGGACACTGTTCGGACCTGGTGGGTAGGAGGGCAGGGAGTACGTGGAGGTCTTCGAGACTCATCGGAGCCTGATCGAGGACTATGCGGCCTTCACCGACTCCCTCGTCGAGGTTCGCGACGAGAAGATCAAAGATTATCTCGAGCGGGAGCGGGCGGCGAAGGTCCGCTGGCCTGACCCGTGGATCTCGCTCAACCCTGCGTTCGCCTCCGGCGGCACGGTCGACGAACTGGTCGGCACAGGTCTGCTGCACCCCGACTGCGGCAGATTCTTCCGGGTCAAGAGGGATTCCGGCGATCCCGGCGGGCGGTCGCTGACGCTGTATCGGCACCAACGGGAAGCCATCGAGGCGGCCCGGGACGGCAGCAGCTATGTGCTCACCACCGGCACGGGATCCGGTAAAAGCCTTTCCTACATCGTGCCGGTCGTGGATTCCGTCCTCCGTGACCCCCGCCCGAACCGCATCTCGGCGATCGTGGTCTACCCCATGAACGCGCTGGCGAACAGCCAGCTCCACGAGTTGAAGAAGTATCTCGAATGGGGAATACCCGTGGATGGCCGGTCGGTCACCTTCGACCGGTACACCGGGCAGGACTTGGCCGAGTCCCGGCAGCGGATCCTGGATCGGCGTCCCGACATCCTGCTGACGAACTACGTGATGCTCGAGTACATCCTCACCCGGCCACCCTCGCAGCCTTCGGCGCGCACAAGGCACGGAGCCACCTCCCGGCGACCAGCACGCCCTCTGGTAGCCGCGTCCCCGGATCTCTGCGTACGATCTCAGCGCCGATCTGACTTCACCCGATACCGACGGGTTCTGTGGGCCGCCGGGATCAGCCGCGAAGCCTCACAGGTCGGTATAGCGATCGACATACAGAGTGGGCTTCTTGTCGCCGAAGATGCGCTTGGTCTCCTCTTCTTCCTTCTCGCGCATCCGCTTCTTGACGGCCTCCCATTTATCTGGGTCGAAGGTTTGGAGTCGGTCCATCCCCTCATCGAACTTCTGTGAACGACGAGCGTCGAACTCCTCGTCGGTTTCCTTGCCTTCCATGCTATGCTCCTTTTTCTCGTGAAACCATCTGTCTGATATTCGGATTGTGCGGGTAGCTGGTCGTCGAAGTGAAAATTATTGGTTTTCGCCTCGATCGGTGTACAGTGATGCCGGCCCCATGGCTTCTGGATTAATGTTTATTTTATTTTGAAATTTATCGTACGATCCTTGGTCGAGAATTGTCAAAATTTCGCCCGCCCTCTTGCGGGCGATCTGTCGGGGTTCAGAGTTGGTGTCATAAAGACGTACTTTATCGGCCTTCTCGGCATAACCTTCGAAGCCCTGGGAGAATCCACGGTGTGCCGCAAGCTGGTGGTCAACGGGAACATAGCGGCCGGACTTTGCGGCGCGGTCCGCGGCGCGCGTGACCGCGAGCTCCGGATCGGCACTCACCCCGAATAGGCGAACCTCGTATCCCTTCGCATGCGCGTCATCGATCAGCTTGGCGGTCTTCTCCGGGTTGCCGAGGGTGCTATCGTAGATGATATTGAGGCGGCGGTCCATGGCCTGTTGAAGGACTCCCTTCGCGAGTGAGCTGCTCTCTTCATGGACCACCTCAGCCGCGCGCGAGTCTCCTGCACCCATGATCTCGTCGAACTCGGGGATCATTTTCTTGATCTCGTCGGGATCAAGATGGACTACGTTCTCGGTGGGTACTTGGCCTTCGTCCTTGAGGTACTCCAGCACGAAGCCCTTGCCGGAGGCTCCGCCGCCGCCCATGAGGTCGAGGGTGGGGCTGCCCTGCTCCGGCGGCTTGGCATCGCCGATCACCTCCTTCACCAGATTCTCCCGGAGGGCGGCGCGTTCGGGGGTGTTGATGGTGTCCGTCGGGGTGAGGAGCGGATGGTCGTCCGGCAGAGTCCGCGGTGCCTCGCGGACGGCCCAGCGCTCCCGACCGGGGGCGGGCGCGTCCGGGGGCTCGGGGCGGTAGCGGCGGGCCGCGTCCTCCAACAGCGCCAGCTTGGCCTCGATCCGAGCCCGGTCGCTGTTCCCGGGCTCGGTGGGCGGGCGGACCTCGGACGGCCGGTCGCCGGTGGTGTCCGCCGGCGTAGCCGCGCCGCCGCCGGAACGGGCGAGCGCCGCCCTGTCGAGAAGGTCCAGCTTGGCGTCGATGCTGGAGGTGTTCCGGCTGGGAGCATCCCGGCCGGCCGGTCGCTCCTGATGGCGGGGCTCGGGTGAGTCGCCCGGGGAGGCGGCGCGGTCCAGCAGGTCGAGCTTTCTGTCGATCTCGGTGACCCGAGACTGCTCCGGGACCGGCCCACCGCCTGCGTCGGGTCGTTCCGGGGCGGTTTCGAGGCCACGGAACTCGGCCGGAGTCACCGCGGTAACCTGGCCGGAGACCGGCGAACAGCCATGGACGCTCCCGGGGCAGAAGAGAGCCATTCTCGTGACCGGGCCAACGGTATCGTATTCAGAAGCGCCTGGCACTTGTACGGCATCCCGGCGCGGAGAAGCGAGCCGGGCGGGATTGCCGCCTGTAATCACCTCCGGCGATCGGGGGGCGTATTTCTCCGCGGTCCACGTGAGCCGGCGCCGCGCGAAACAGATCGGTTCGCGCGCCTTCATGCTCGCGGTGAGGACGTTCCTGCCGGCCTGTGTGCCTGCTCACGGCAGCATCGATCTTCGGTTGCCGGCAGGCCTGCCGGGGGCGACGGGCGTTCGGTGCGTGAGGCGTGTGGACGGCGACAGCGGGAAACGGACGGCTCGCTACCTCTCCGGACGGCCTGGCTGGCTCACCAGAATGATCACTCTGGGTAGTGGAAGTTTCGTTCGCTATGAGTGCTTCGTCGTTGTCTGATGACCTGATGAATAATTGCTCCCGATCAGATCCTGCGGGTGGATCGTCTCGGGGGCGGGTGCATGGCGGATCAGCTAGAGATCATCGGCGGGCTGCTGTACCGGGTTATGCGGATCTTGGCGGAGGTCGGCGAGGCGTCTCCGGACGAGCTGTGGATGCGGATGCGTGCGTCCGATGCTGGCGCCGATCCCGGATGGCGGCGCGGATCAGGTGACGACCCGCGGAGCGCCGTCGCAAGGAAACTCGTCCTGCGGGGCGCTGTCTACCTGGCCAGGGCCGGTCATCTGAGTGAGAGCAACCGCCGGTGGCAGGCTACCGGAATCGGCCGGGATGCGTTGCGGGCGTCCCCGGACGAGGCCGCGTGGTGGCGTGATGTCACGGAGCACAACACTTACTGGCGGGAACACCGGAGCAGCCTTGGCCTGGTGGACGACGTCCTCGCGGTGCTGCCCGAACAGACCTGGGTCAGCGTCACGGATCTCTCGACGGTGGCCGATCTGACGGTCGACGGCCTCGTCCGCCATCTGTGCGGCTTCCGCCCCGAGGGCTGGTCGCGCGTACTCGACCCGGCGGGCCGGCCGCCGCGCGAGGCCCTCTTCACCGAGGACGAGTATCGCGACTGGCTGGACTGGTTCGAGGTCGAGGTCGGCGACCTGACGGCGGGGCGGGCTGCCGGCGAGCTGCGGCTGCCGCTCGACGACCTCCGCATGCTCGTCGAGTCCATCGCGCCGGAGCGGATCCCTCGCCGGGCCTGGCTGGTGCGCGGCGCGGACCGGCGTGGCCGTTCGCTGGCGCGGGATCTCTGGCTGGCCGACGAGGTCTGTTCCCTGCCCGGTGACCGGCTGGAGGTGCGGCCCGGGGTCGACCGGGAGCAGGTGCGCCGGGCGGTCGACCGCGAACACGCCTCGCTCACCTCGGCCCGGCGCGGCCGGCTCACCAGCGAGTACCACGCCTTCCTGAGCCGGATGCGGGAGAACGACCTCGTCGTCGTGAACGACCGTGACGAGTACTACGTCGGGGAGATCCTCGGACCGCCGGTGTTCGTCGCGAGCGTCGGGGGCGTCGCGGACCTGCAACGGCCGGTCCACTGGCGCAACGCCGACGAGCCGGTGAACTACCTCGATCTACCCGATCGGGTGGCGGCCCTGCTCGGCAACGCGGAAGCGCGCATCGTCGATCTTTCCGATTTCGTCGCGACCTCGACGCCCTGGTGCCCGCGCCCGCGCCGGTGGCATCGATCGCGACGACGGGGGCCGCCCCCCAGAGCGCCGACGCCGACCTGGCCGGCCAGACCCTGGCCGGCCAGACCCTGGCCGGCCAGGCCCTCGCCGGCCAGGCCCTCGGCGGGGACGATCTGCGCGAGGTCACGGACGAGTTCGCGGACGGCCTCTTTTACAGCCGGGACTGGTTGCGCAGGTGCGTCGAGCTTCTGCGGGACCGGCCGCAGCTCATCTTCTACGGCCCGCCCGGCACCGGCAAGACGTACCTCGCCCGGCGCTTGGCCTGGCATCTCGCCGACGATCGGCGCGAGAACGTCACCCTCGTCCAGTTCCATCCGTCCTATATGTACGAGGACTTCTTCCAGGGTTTCCGCCCGGTGCAGGTGAAGGGCGGCGACGGTGACGCGGCCACCACCAACCGGATGTCCTTCGAGCTCGTGGACGGTCCGCTGCGCCGGCTCGCCACCGCCGCCGAGCTCAATCCCCGCCAGGCGTTCTTCCTGATCATCGATGAGATCAACCGGGGTGACCTGGCCAGGATTTTCGGTGAGCTGTACTTTCTGCTGGAATACCGCGGGGAGGCCGTCACCACCCAGTATGCCTCCGCGGACACGCGCGACTTCCAACTACCGAAGAACCTGTTCATCATCGGCACGATGAACAGCGCGGACCGTTCGATCGCCGCCTTCGACCAGGCGCTGCGCCGGCGGTTCACCTTCGTCGGGCTCCATCCGGACGTCGAACCGACCGCGTCCGTGCTGCGCCGCTGGCTTGCGGCAGGCGACCTGCCCGACGAGGCGGCCCGCCTGCTCGGCGAGCTGAACCGCCGCATCGACGACCCGGACGCCCGCATCGGCCCGTCCTATCTGATGCGCGACCGCGTCCACCAGAGTGCCGACGGCCTCGACCGGGTGTGGGAACATCAGATCCTGCCGCTGCTGGCCGAACACCACGTCGGCGAGACCATCGACCTCGCGGCCCGGTACGGCCTACCGGCGCTGCGGCAGTCCCTCGGCCTGGCCGCGGTGGTTCCGGCCGCGGTGGTTCCGGCCGCCGGAGTCCCCGCGAACACCATCCCCGGCCCCGCGGCAGGCTGATGCCATGCTTGCGCCGGTGGAGCTGACCGAGGGCGCCGGGTGGCAGCGGCGGAAGCTGAGCCCGGGCCAGGCCGATGCGCTCGATGCCAGCGAGGTGGCGCAGGTGCGGCAACGGCGTGCCGACGGTACCTGCGAGGTCAAGGACAACGCCCTGGTCGGCACCGTGCGCCTCGGGTCGGGCGAGGATACGTTCGAGGTTCGCATCCGACCCAAGGTCACCATCCGCCGTCTGCTGTTTCTGCTTGGCTACGCGCAGGATCGCGGCAGGTGGTTCGAGGACGAGGTCCAGGCGGCGGAGGAACCGGATCTTCTGCCCGCGGTCGCCGCGGCGTTCGCCCGAACCGCCTCGCGGGCGCTCGCGCACGGGGTGCCGCGAGGCTATCGGCAGGTGGATGCGGCGCTTCCCGTCCTTCGCGGCCGGCTGCGCGAGTCCGCGCAGCTCCGGCAACGGTCCGGGGTGATGTTCCCCCTCGAGGTGCGCTATGACGAGCGCACCGTCGACACCGCCGAGAACCGGTTGCTGCTCGCCGCCACCCGCTCGCTGCTCGCCCTGGCCGGGGTGGCACCGGCCACCGCCCAGGAGCTGCGCCGTATCGCCGCCGCCCTGGACGGTGTGGCCGAGCCGGCGCACGGCCCCGTCAAGCCGCCGGACTGGGTGCCAACCCGGGTGAACGCGCCTTACCATGCGGCGCTCCGGCTCGCCGAGACGGTCTTGCGCTCGTCTTCCTTCGAACGGGAAGACGGGGAGACGCTCCGGGTGGACGGCTTCGTGGTGAAGATGTGGGAGGTCTTCGAGGACTTCGTGACCCACGCCGTCGACGAGGTCCTCACCCGCCGCGGCGGTGAGGTCCGCCTGCAGGACCGCACCCACCACCTCGACGAGGACCGGACGCTGGAGATGTGCCCCGATCTCGTGCTGTACCGGCCGGAGGGCCCGGGCGGGCGGATGATCCCGGCGGTTGTCCTCGACGCGAAGTACCGGCTCGCGATCCGACAGGGCGCGCGCGCACACGTGTACCACCAGATGATCGCCTACTGTGCCCGGCTCGGCGCCCGGCAGGGACGGCTCGTCTACGCCGGCTCGGAGCGGGCCGACGGCCAGCCCGGCGGTCGTGGCGACGTCATCCGGAGCCGGATCGGGGGTCCCGCGCCCATCGAGCTCGTGACGTACGTGCTCGACCTGAGGCTCCCCCTGGCCGAGTTGCGGGCCAGGATCGAGCGGATCGCCGACGATATGGTCACCCCGTCCGTCTGACGGAGCTCTCCGATCTCGCGGCCCACTTTCGCGGCCCACCTTGGATCGCCGTCACCCGGCCGGCCGGCTTCCTTTGGATAGGCAAGAGGCAAGAGTGGATAGGCAAGAGGCAAGAGGCGAGGAGCTGCCGCCGGGAAACGGGGCCGCGCGGTCAGCGTAGGCCGGAGCGGTCAGCGCGGTCAGCGCAGGCCGGAGCGCACGAACGCGTCGACGACCTGGCGCTGCAGGACCAGGTAGAGGGCGAAGACGGGCAGGCAGGCAAGGCCGGACCCGGCCATCACGGCGCCCCAGTTGTCGCCCTCGAGGGTCAGGAAACCGCGGATGCCCAGCTGGATGACGGAGTTCGCCCGCTGCAGCGCCAGCGCCGGCCAAAAATATTCGTTCCAGGCGGTGATGAACAGCAGGATCGACAGCGACGCCAGCGCCGGGCGCAGGTTCGGCACGACGACCGTCCACAATGTGGACCATGAACCCCGCCCGTCGATGCGGGCCGCGTCGAGCAGCTCCCGGGGGAAGGCCTGCATGTGCTGGCGGAGCATGAGCACCGCGAGCGCCGAGCACAGGTTCGGCACGATGACGCCGGCCAGCGTGTTCAGCAGGCCCAGGTTCGACAGCACCAGGTAGTTCGAGATCATCGTCACCTGGAACGGGATGAGCCAGGTGGCCACGAACGCCAGGTAGAACAGGGTCCTGCCGCGGAACTCCCAGGCGGCGAAGGCGTAGGCGGCGAGCAGGGACATCATGAGCTGGCCGGCGGCGGTGACGGCGGCGATCGTGAAGGTGTTGGCGAGCAGCACGCCGATGTCGAGACTGTCGAAGACGTAGCGGTAGTTCGCGAGGCTCAGCGGCCAGGGCAGGAGCGACTGGTCGAAGATGTCGTCCGGCCGGCGGAAGGAGGTGGCGAACATCCAGTACACCGGAAACAGGCTGATCAGGCTCAGTAGGGCCAGCATCAGATGGCTGGCCGCGGCCCGCCAGTGGGGTATCCGCGGTATCCGCATGCTGCTCATCGTGTGCGCATCCTTGGATCGGGGGACCGGGGTGTGTCGAGAAATCCGGTCGCCGAGGGTCCGGGTCAGTTGTCAGCGAAGCTGTACCGGTCGGCCAGTTTGACCAGCACTGCCGCCACCACCGCGAAGACGAGGAAGAACGCGATGCCCGCCGCGGAGGCCAGACCGGAGTCCAGGCTGCGGAAACCGAACTCCCAGAGCAGGTAATAGATGTTGGTCGAGGAGTCGGCGGGGCCGCCCTGGGTGAGCACGTCGAGCAGTGGGAATGTCCACTGCCCCGACAGCAGCACGGTTATCAGCAGCATGAACAGCAGGGTCGAGCGCAGCATCGGCAGAGTCACCCACCGGGTGACCTGCCAGCGCGACGCCCCGTCCATCTCGGCGGCCTCGGCGTAATCACTGCTGATGCCGGTGAGTCCGGCGGAGATGACGAGGGTGGCGAAGCCGAGGATCTGCCACGCGCAGATCGCCAGGATGGCGATCAGCGCCGTCCGCTCCTCCCGCAGCCAGCTGTAGTCACCAAGCCCGAGGGCGTGGTTCACCACCCCTTTGGAATCCAGCAACCAGCGCCAGACCGCGGCGGCGGGGACCGGCGCGACCAGCATCGGCAGAAAGACCAGCGCCCGGTAGACGGTGCGCGACCGACCGCCCAGGTCCCGGATGGCCAGCGCGATGGCGGTGGGCAGAACGATGGCGAACGGAACCAGGCCGAGGATGTACCACAGCGTGTTCTTCGCGGCGCCCCGGAGCTGCGGAAGGGTGAAGATCTGCCGGTAGTTGTCCAGACCGACGTAGGTCCGTGGCGAGTTCGGCAGCAGGTTCCAGTGGTAGAAGGACAGCTGGACGGCCTCGATGATCGGTTTGTAGGTCCATAGCACCAGGCTGGCCACTCCGGGCAGCAGGTACAGGTAGGGCGGGGTGGCGGCGAGCATCCGCCGGGCCAGCGACGGCCGGGCGGCCCGCACCGGCACGCGCGACGCGGCACCGGCGGAAACTGCGGCACCGGCGGGGACTGTGGCGCCGGCTGCCCCCGGGATGGCGATTTCGACGAACACGGTTCGGAAGCATCCTTTCCGGAGGCGCGGGAAGTCCGGAGGCGTGGGAAGGGCCGACGCACCGGACGGGGTCAGTGCCGGACGGGGTCAGTGATAATCCGCCGCGAGCTGGACGACCTCGTCGAGGGTCATGTCGTAGACCACTTCGGAGGTGGCGATCGGTACCGCGGTGGCGACGGCCCCCTCGGGGTAGACGTCGATCCGGGTGTACTCGCCCCCCACCAGGCCGGTTATCCGGTCGGCCGGGCCGAGGGTGCGTATCCGGTAGGCGGTGGCACCCGCCACCCAGACCGGAACGCCGCTGAGCACGCCCGCGGACGCGTGGTGGGCGTGACCGGCCAGCACGATCTTCACGTCGCTGCCGGCGAGCACGTCGGCGAGGTTCTGCGGCTCGGCGAGCAGGAGCGAGTTCACCATCGCGAGCGGGGACGGCACGGGTGGGTGATGCAGGGCGAGGATGGTCCCGTCAGGGGCCGCGGTGGCCAGCTCGTCGGCGAGCCAGCGCAGCTGGGCGGTGCTCAGAAAGCCGCTGTGCTCGCCCGGTTCGGTGGTGTCGAGCATGATGATCCGCAGGTCACCGACCCAGTGCACGTAGTCGTGAGCCTCCGCCGTGGGTTCCGCGCCGAGCAGTCCCTCCCGGAACGGGCCACGCGAGTCGTGGTTGCCGACGCCGTAGAGCACGGGCGTGCCCAGGCGCGCCGCCGCCGGTTCGACCAGGTCACGCAACCGCTGGTAGGCCAGCAGATCACCGCGGTCGGCGAGGTCGCCGGTGAGCAGCAGGGCGCCGATCTTCAGCGTGGACGCCTCGATCTGGTCGAGCACGGTGCGCAGCGCGGCGTACGTGTCGACCTTGCCGTGCATCAGCTCACCCTCGCGGACGATGTGGGTGTCACTGATCTGGATCAGGATGTGGGTGGGCGTGTGCGCGGTCGGGTCCAGGAGTATTGGCATGGACATCCTTCCGGAGCGGGGTTCAGGGCGGGCGGGGTGGCGCATGGGGTGAGCCGCAGGCCCGAGGGGTGGGGACTTCGGGCCTGCGGCTCACCGGCTGGGGTTCAGCCCGCGGTCGGCGGACCGCAGTCCGGCCCGGCGTCGGAGGCCTCCGCCGGCACGAGCAGGGCCTCGACGAGGCGGTCCAGCGCGTGCGCCGTCGCCCCGTGCGCGAGCAGGTAGGTGCGGGTGTCCCCGTGCCGGGCGTGGATACGGTCCAGTGCGTGCAGGATGAGGTCGGGCGGGCTCGCCATCAGCGAGGCCGGCAGCTCCTCGCCGTCGGTGGACATCAGGGCGGAGATGCGCTGGACGGCCGCCGCGGCCTCGTCCCGCAGGAAGTACGAGGTCAGCGCGAAGTCCTGCGCGATCACCTCGGCTGGCACCCCGGCGAGGTCCAGCGCCAGAGCGATGACCAGACCGGTGCGGTCCTTGCCTGCGCTGCAGTGCACGATCGCGGGCAGTGCCCCCGGTGTGGCGAGCGCGAGCATGGCCGCGGTGAGGCGGTCCCCTCGATGATCGACGACGTGGTCGTAGAGGCTGCGCAGATCGCCGGCCGTCTGGTGCCGGTCGACCGGCAGGGTGTAGACGGGCACCCGCCGATGCGTCGCGGCGAGCCGGCCGAGCTGGTCCGGATCGTGCGCCACCTCGGTGTCCTCGCGCAGGTCGATGACCGTGCGCAGCCCGATCTGCGCGAGGATGGCCTGCCCACGGCCGTCGAGCCCGCGTAGCGTGCCCGAGCGCAGCAGCGTGCGCCAGCGCAGGGAGCGTCCGTGCACAGTCGGGTAGCCGCCGACGTCGCGCAGGTTGATCGTGCCCGGCAGCGACAGGACGCGCCGCGCCTGCGGCGCCCCGCCGTCGCCCGGGGCGCTCCCGGTGCTCGCTGCGGTGGCCGTGCTCCCGGTGCTTACGACGGGCACGGCGGTCACTTCCGGGGCAGGAAGCTGGTGGCCTGCTTCTGTGCGGCGGCCAGGGTGGATGCGGGATCCTTGCCGGTGAAGACGGCGCTTTCGACCGCGGTCATCATCGTGTCCGAGATCTGGAGGTAGTTGTCACCCGGGAAGGACTCCCACGGCTCGATCCGGGCGAGCTGGTCGAGGTTCGGCTTGATGAGCGGGTTCGCCTTCGCCCAGGCCTGCAGGCTCTTCGGGTCGTCGATCAGGCCGGTCCGCAGCGGCAGGTAGCCGATCTTCGAGGAGATCTCGGTGTAGGCGTGGTCGCCGGTGAGAAACTTGATCAGTTCCCAGGCGGCGCGCTGCTTGGCCGGGTCCTTACTGAAGATCGCCAGTGCCGCTCCCGAGTTGGTGGGGATGACCGGCTTCGAGCCGAACGAGGGTTCCTGGGTGGCGTCGAGCTGCCAGTTGTTCGCCTTGGCGCCGGCCATGAACATCCCTTGCAGGGAGCTGCTTTCGAGCAGCATCCCGGCCTGACCGCTGCTGAACGCCTTGACCTGCTGCTTCTGGTCAAGGTTCGGCATCACGCCGCTGTGTACCAGGTCGGCGGCCATCGATACCGCCTCGACGCCCGGCGGATCGGCGAAGGACAGCTTGGTACCGTCGGTGGAGATCACTCGGCCGCCGGCCGAACGTACCAGGCTCTGGAAACACCAGTCCCCGACCTTCGTCAGACAGTCGATGAGGACCCCGTCCTTGCCGGTCTTCGCCTTGATGGCAAGCGCCGCGGTCTTTACCTCCGCCCAGGTCTTCGGCGGCTTGGCCGGGTCGAGGCCGGCCTGGGTGAACAGGGTCTTGTTCAGCCAGAGAACCGGGGTGGAGAAGACGTACGGGACGGCGTAGGTCTTGCCGTCAACGTCGCCGAGGGTGCGGGCTTTCGGGGCGAACGGGTGTTCGCCGCCGAAGTTCGCCTGAACGGCCTCCCGCCCGACCAACGTGTCGAGCGGCTGGGCGCCGAGGCTGCCGGCGGCGAAGCGCAGCGCGTTGAAGGTGATCTGGGCGACGTCCGGGGGGCTGCCTGCCAGCACCTGGTTCTTGATGCTGGTGACGTAGTCGCCGCTGTTCGCGCTACCGGCCAGGTTCTGCGGCGGCTGGCCCTTGACGGTGATGTTGGGATGCGCGGCCTGGAAGTCGCGCAGCAGCCCCTCGATCACCGGCTTCCACGTCCCGACGTTCGCGAGGTTGTAACTTTCGAAGACGATCGAGACCTTCTGGTCCGGGGAGAGTTCGGGGATCGTGCTGGCGTTCGCGGCCGTACTCGTGGGTGTGGACGAGGACGTCGCACACGCGGAGGCGAGCGCCGCAAGCAACGCGAGGCCAGCCGCGGCACGCAGCAGGCGTGGTCGAGCCACGGGGATGCTCCTTGGGATCAACGGGACGTTGGGATCAACGGGATCAACGGGATCAACGGGATCGACGGGATGGCGGACGGACCGGATCGCGATGATCTGGTCCGGTTGGTCTGGTCGCAGCTCAGACCGCGGCGGGCGCGGGCGAAGCGGGGGATGGGGATGCGGCGAGCGCGCCGGGCACGGGGATGGTCAGGGATTCCCGGGGATCCGGTGGCCGCCAGGCGAGACGACGTCCGCTCGCCCGAGCGAACAGGTGCACCCGTGAGACGTCGACAGTGAGTCGGGCCCGGTCACCGGCGGCCAGTCCGATCGGGCGGGGGCCACGCAGCGCGACGGCCTGACCGTGGACGTCGCACCAGGCCACCTCCTCGCTGCCGAGGTTCTCGACCGTGGTCACGACACCTTCGATCTGCGCGGTCGACCCGGGTGATGCCGTCAAGCCGGGTGATGCCGTCGATGCCTCGGCCGGGTGGGGCGGCTCGGCCGGGCGGGGCGACTCGGCCGAGCCGGGCAACAGCGTCAGGTTCTCGGGTCGCAGACCGACGATGACGTCGCGGGGTTCGTCGAAGCCCGGCCACAGCGGGATGCGCAGCCCGTCCGCGCGGACCGCCAGCAGGTCGCCGTCGGCCTCCACCCGGGCCTCGATCAGGTTCATCGGCGGTGCGCCGAGGAAGCCGGCGACGAACACCGAGGCCGGCGTGTCGTAGACCTCGGTCGGGCTGCCCACCTGTTCCACGCGGCCGCCGTTGAGCAGGACCACGCGGGTTGCCATCGACATGGCCTCCACCTGGTCGTGGGTGACGTAGATGAAGGTCCGGCCCAGCCGGCGGTGCAGTCCGGCGAGCTCGGTGCGGGTCGCGGTGCGCAGTTTCGCGTCGAGGTTCGAGAGGGGTTCGTCCATGAGGAACGCCTGGGGGTCACGGACCAGCGCACGGCCGAGCGCCACCCGTTGGCGCTGCCCGCCGGACAGCTCACGGGGGCGCCGGTGGAGCAGCCCGCCGAGTTCGAGCTGGTCGGCGACCTCGCGGACGCGCCGGGCGATCTCCGCCTTGGGGCGGCGCGCGGCCCGCAGCGGAAACCCGATGTTGCGTTCGACCGTCAGGTGCGGGTACAGCGCGTAGCTCTGGAAGACCATGGCGAGGTCGCGTCGTCGGGCGGGGACATGGGTGATGTCGCGATCGCCGAGCATGATGCGTCCCTCGCTCGGCTCCAGCAGGCCGGCGATCATGCGCAGCAGCGTGGTCTTCCCGCAGCCGCTCGGTCCCAGCAGAACGAGGAAGTCGCCGTCCGCCACGTCGAGGGAGACGTCGTCCACCGCACGGACGTTTCCGAAGCGCCTCGTGAGGCCCTCGATCCGGATTTCTGCCACCCAGCACCCCGTGTACGTCTGCTCCAGGAGCGCGCCTGCCTCCCGGTTCCTCGTTACAGAGGCAGTCTCGGGTACCGAGATGAATGGTCCATG
The DNA here is from genome assembly GCF_000685765.2 of Frankia sp. BMG5.23. Taxonomy (NCBI): domain Bacteria; kingdom Bacillati; phylum Actinomycetota; class Actinomycetes; order Frankiales; family Frankiaceae; genus Frankia; species Frankia sp. BMG5.23. Next base: position 63,566 of record NZ_JDWE01000015.1, on the reverse strand, counting down.
ACGGTCGGGAAACGGGGGACAGTCACTTACCGCAACGAATCTCCGGCCAAGCGCCTTGCCGGTGGGACGCTTTCGTAGCTGTCCGCGCGTCCCCTGACCCGACCGGTCATCGGTCAGAACTCGTAGGGATCGGCGGCCCCGAGGCCGGGATCCGCCGCGGGCCGCCGCGGGCCGTCCTCCGCCCGCACGGAGTGGCCCTGGACGTCCCGCATGATGGTTCCGGCCAGCAGCGGGTTGTCCGTGCGGCGCAGGCCGACCGCGAGTTGCAGGGCGTTGAGCAGCAGCAGGGAGGCCAGCCGGCTTGCGATCATGTCCGAGCTGATGGGCCAGTCGGGCGCCCCCACCACGAGGCTGATGTCGGCGATCTCGGCCAGGGGACCGGCCGTGTAGCTGGTGATGCCGATGACGGCGGCGCCCGCGGTCCGGGCCGCCTCCGCGGCCCGCAGACTCGGCTCGTTCGCTCCGCTGCTCGTGATAACCAGGCAGACGTCCGAGGGCGCGAGCAGGCGGGCGGTGAGTTCCTGGGCGATCGAGTCGCCCGGCGCCTCGGCCGGCCGGCCCATACCCAGGAAGCGCAACGCCGCGTCCTGGGCGACCGGAGCCGATCCGCCGTTGCCGATGACGAGCAGCCGGTCGGCCCGGTCCAGCAGGTCCACGGCGGGCGCGAGACGGGACCGGTCCAGCGGGCCGAGCGCGTCGGCGAGCACCGCGGTCGCCGCGCCGAAGACGGTGTCCACCAGGCGCTCGACCGGGTCGGCGGCGTCCGTTCGGCCGATCTCACCGCGCAGCGCCGCGGCCCCGCTCTCCCGGGCGAGCTCGACGCGGAAATGCTGGAATCCGCGGAAGCCGAGATGTTGGCAGGCGCGCACCACCGTGGCCGTCGATGTTCCCGCGGCCTCCGCGAGCTGCGCAGCGGACCATTCGACCACGTCCCCCGGACGGGCCAGACACACTTCGGCCACCCGCTGCTCGCTCGGGAGCAGGCCTGGCAGGGCCGCGCGGATGGTGGCGAACAGCCCGCCTGGGCGGGCACCCGGCGGACCGGCGGAGGGGGTCACCATGCAGCGGTTCATACACGCTCAAGGTGACGGGCCGGGGTGCCGTGCCGTCAACGTGCCGCGCCGTGCGGATAAACCGTGCGGATAATCAGTTCCGGGTCAGGCCGTCCGGAGGGCGTCGTGGACGATTGCGGCGACCTGCTCGGTCTCGATCAGAAACCCGTCGTGCCCGCGCCGCGAGTGGACGACGCGCAACGGCGCGCCGACGCGCTCGGCGATGTACTCCTGCAGATGGAGGGGATAGAGCCGGTCGGAGTCGACCCCCGCGACGGTGAACGGCACCGGGCAGGACCGTAGCGCCGACGCGCGCCCCCCGCGCCCCCGGCCGACGTCCTGGGTCATCATCGCCCGGGTCAGTGCGACGTAAGTGCCGGCGTCGAACCGAGCGGCCAGCTTGCCGGCATGGTGGTCGAGGTAGGAGGCGACCTCGAACAACCCGTCGGGCCGGGTCCGATCTGCGAACCGCTCCTCCAGTTCGGCCTCGCTGCGATAGCTGATCTGGGCCACCCGCCGGGCCAGACCCATGCCGGCGTCCGGGCCGCGTCCGTCGGGCCGGCCGTGGTAGTCGCCGCCGTTCCAGGCCGGGTCGTCGGTGATCGCACGAAGCTGCACCGCGGACAACCCGATCTGCTCCGCCGTCGCAGCCGCGCCGCAGGCCAGGACCACGGCGTGGTCGACCCGGTCGGGATGGCCGACAGCCCACTCCAGGGCCCGCATGCCCCCCATCGAGCCGCCGACCACCGCGGCCCAGCGCCGGATGCCGAGCGCGTCGGCGACGGCGACCTCCACCGTGACCTGATCGGAGATCGTGATCTCGGGCCATCGGCCGCCCCAGGGTCGGCCGTCCGGCGCGGGACTGGCTGGCCCGGTCGTGCCCTGACAGCCGCCCAGCACATTCGGACAGACCACGAAGATGCGATCGGTATCGAGGGCCCGCCCAGGCCCGATCAGGCCATCCCACCAGCCTGGGGTGGGATGGCCCGGCCCGGGCGGGCCGACGGCGTGACTGTCCCCGGTGAGCGCGTGCAGGACCAGCACCGCGTTGGTGGCCGCGGCGTCGAGGCGGCCCCACGTCTCGTAGGCCACCGTCACGCCGGGCAGGATGCCGCCGCGTTCCAGCCGCAGCGGTCCCGGCAGGTCGACGAACCGACGTCGTCCCACCGGGTCGATCCCGGCGCGCCATGCCCCGGAGGCGGGCGGTGGCGTCGGTGGTACCGGTTGGACCGTCGGTGGTACCGGTTCGACCGTCGGCGGTACCGGTTGGACCGTCGGCGGTACCGGTTCGACCGAAAGGGCCGCACCGGTGCCACGCGACTCAGCTCTTGGCCGCACGGAACCCGGCATCGAGGTCGGCCAGGATGTCGTCGATCCCCTCGATGCCGACCGACAGGCGGACGAGATCCGGGGTGACCCCGGTCGCGGTCTGCTCGGCCTCGGTGAGCTGGGAGTGCGTCGTCGTCGCGGGATGGATAATCAGTGAGCGGACGTCGCCGACGTTCGCCAGATGGCTGAACAGCTCGACCCCCTCGACGAACTTCTTCCCGGCCTCGGCGCCACCGACGATGCCGAAGGACAGGATCGCGCCGGCGCCGCGGGGGAGCACCTTCTGCGCCCGGGAGTACCACCGCGACGATGGCAGGCCCGGGTAGGCCACCCAGCTCACCTCGTCGCGCGCATCGAGCCACTCGGCGACCCGCCGGGCGTTCGCGGTGTGCCGCTCGATCCGCAGCGACAGCGTCTCCAGACCCTGGAGCAGCAGGAACGAGTTGAACGGGGAGATCGCCGGGCCGAGGTCGCGCAGTAGCTGCACTCGTGCCTTGGCGATGTACGAGCCGTGACCGAGCGCGTCCCAGTAGACTAGACCGTGGTAGCTCGGGTCGGGAGTGGTGAAGTTCGCGAACCGGCCGGAGGCGCCGAAGTCGAACCGGCCGCCGTCGACGATGACGCCGCCGATCGCGGTGCCGTGGCCGCCGATGAACTTCGTCGCCGAGTGGACGACGATGTCCGCGCCGTGCTCCAGCGGCCGGTACAGATAGGGCGTCGCGAGGGTGTTGTCAACGATGAGCGGGATCCCGTGCGCGTGGGCGACCTCGGAGATCCCGACGGTGTCGAGGACGTCGCCGCGGGGGTTGCCGATCGTTTCCCCGTAGAACGCCTTCGTGGTGGGCCGTACCGCCGCCCGCCACTCCTCGAGATCATCGGGATCGCCGACGAAGGAGACCTCGATGCCCAGCTTCGGCAGGGTGTAGTGGAACAGGTTGTACGTCCCGCCGTACAGGCTGGCCGAGGAGACCACGTGGTCGCCGGCCTCGGCCAGGTTCAGGATCGCCAGCGTCTCCGCGGCCTGCCCCGACGCCGCCGCGAGCGCCCCGATCCCACCTTCGAGGGCGGCGATGCGCTGCTCGAAGACGTCCTGAGTGGGGTTCATGATCCGGGTGTAGATGTTTCCGGGCTCACCGAGGGCGAACAGAGCGGCGGCGTGGTCGGTGTCGCGGAAGACGTAGCTGGTGGTCTGGTAGATCGGCACGGCTCGGGCGCCGGTCGCCGGGTCCGGCTGGGCTCCCGCGTGGATCTGCTGGGTCTCGAACGACCAGCTCTCGGTGCTCATAGGGTGATTCTCCCCGGGTCGAAGTCGGTGTTCGGTGTCAGTGGTGTCGGCGGTGTTGGTGGTGTTGGCGGTGTTGGCGGTGTTGGCGGTGTCGGCGGTGGGGTGCCGGCGGTGTCGGCGGTGTACTGGGCGCCGGCGTGTCGGCGGTGTACTGGGCGCCGGCGTGTCGGCGGTGTACTGGGCGCCGGCGTGTCGGCGGTGTACTGGGCGCCGGCCGTGGGGCGCTGGCCGGGCACCGATGCCTCTGCGACTAATCCGCGATGGCTGTCCTCGTCCGCGGTTCCTCACGGTTGCTCGCGCGGTGCGGCGGTGGACGGTCCGGCTGCCGAACCGGGCCGCTTCCCCGGGGCCCGGTCGGAATGCCTAAGATCGTGTGGTACGGAAAAGGTCAGGAGCCTGGACACAGCCCGTCGAAGGCGGCCGTGCGGGATGGGTGACCATTCGGTGTACCGATGTTCGGGCATCCCCCCGAACATCGCAGAGCGGCGCGCAACCGTCCCGGATATCCGGCATACGACCTCACGGCTTCGACGCTAGCAGCGTGTCGGGTCGTTGTCCGCGGCGGGTGCAGATTTTCCACCGGAGAAGTGAACAATCGCAGGCGCGGGATGGGCTCTGGACCGTGCTCGAGGCCGTGCCCCGGGCTGCCGGGGGAGTCGAGGGCGGCCCGGGCGGGGTGCGGGGACGGTCCCGGCCGGCAGGCCGCCGGCCATACACGTGAAGCCGAGGGCGACCGGGATCTTCGCGCAGGGCGCGCACCAGCACGCCGGTCCTCATTTCCGCTACGACCACAGCACCTAGTTACGGCAATCGAACATGAGTTCGACATCGGGGGTTGTGTGATCTACGCTTGATCCATGACCATCACTGCCGGCCCGGCCCTCGGGCAGCATTTGGTGCCGTCGGGTTTGGCGGTAGTGGCCGAGCAGGTCGGCGGCCTGTTGGATGCGCCGGTGTGGTCGTTGTCGGATGCCGAGTTGTACGGCGCCCTGGACGACTGTTCGGTGGAGCTGGCCCGCCTGGCCGCGGTACGGCTCGCGCTGGTGCGAGAGGCCCACGGCCGGAACCTGGCCGTGCGGGAGGGGGCTACCAGCACCGCGGCGCTGCTGCGGGAACGGCTGCGGATCCGGCCGGGGGACGCCCATCGCCTGGTCGATCTGGCCCTGGCCCTGGCCGTGGACGGACCGCTGAGTGCCACCGGTGCGGCCCTGGCCGCCGGCGCGATCACGGTCGAGCAGGCGGTTGAGGTCCGCACGACGATCCGTTCTCTCCCCCGCGGCCTGGACGCGCAGGTGTACACCGCGGCGGAGGCATCCCTGCTGGAGCTGGCCCGGATGTTCGACCCCCGCGAACTGGCCCGTCTTGGCCGGCACCTGCGGGAACAACTCACCCGCATCGACACCAGCCCCGGCGGCGACGGCCCCGCCAACACCGGCAGCCAGAACGGCGACCGTGAGGGCGCCGACTCCGGCACGTCTCCCGGCCCCGCAGGGGGCCCGGCCGGCAACGACAACCAGGATTCGGGCAACGACAACCAGGATTCGGGCAACGGCAACCAGGATTCGGGCGACGCCCCCGCGGATCGGCGCGGCCTGTGGATCACCGATCTGCCCGGGGGTAGCACCCGTATCACCGGCGAACTCGACGCCGAAGCCGCCGCGCTCCTACGCAGCGCACTTGACCCGCTGGCCAAACCCCGCCCCGCCGACGACGGCACCCTCGACCCCCGCACACCTGCACAGCGCCGCGCCGACGCCCTCGTCGACCTCCTTCACCGCACCCTCGCCACCGCAGCCCTGCCCGTCACCGGCGGCGTGCGCCCCCACCTCACCGTCACCGTCTCCTGGACGGCACTACTCGGCCAGGGAGGTACGCCCGCCACCACCAGTTGGGGTCAACCCCTGCCGGCCAGTGTCCTGCGCCGGCTGGCCTGTGACGCCACGGTCACCCGCGTCGTCTTCGATGCGGCGAGCGTCCCCCTCGACGTCGGACGGGCCCACCGCACCGCACCCGCGGACCTACGCCGCGCCGTCATCGCCCGAGACGTCTGCTGTTCATTCCCGGGGTGTGATCGGCCGCCGTCATGGTGCGAAGTTCACCACGTTCGTCATTGGATAGACGGTGGAAGAACCTCACTTGACAATCTGGTACTACTGTGTGGATATCATCACAGGCTTATCCACCATCACGGCTGGATCGTCCGAATCGGCCACGATCGCCGGCCCGAATTCATCCCTCCGCCCTGGGTCGACTCCGACCAGATACCCCGACGCAACCCCTACAGCCGACATACCTCCGATCTCCTCCGTGCGGCAACAGTTGCATAGACCGGCTCATAGCTGAAGGAAGGTCCGAATTTGAAGGACCAGCTCAAAAACCTCCAGAATATCCTCGCTCGCGCTGCCGTGAACGGCGCTACACGACGAGCCTGTCGTCCGACCTCCCGGAGTGGCTCGCGTGGCGCCGTCGCCAGCACCACCTGGCCGCCAGGTGCGCGCCGCCAGGTATGCGCCGCCGGCGGCTCCAGGGCTCGCGTACAGGAGTCTCCGGGAGAGGGTCGCCCAGACCGCCACCATGGTCAGCAGTCCGGTGACGGCTTCGCCCAGCGGCCACGGCGCCGCGGCCACGGCGCCGAGCCCGGTGTGGCAGGCGGTGTGCTCGCCGTCCTCGAACTCGACGGACGCGCGGCCCGGTTCCGGCTGGAGAAGACCGAGCCGGACGGCACCCCCGGCGGCCTCGATCCGGTGCTGGTGGCGGATCTCGCGCCGGCGAGGTGATCCGTGGACGGGTCAGGGGGAGAACGATCCGGGTACCTACTCGTTCCGTGTCCGTGTCCTGGTCCTGGTCCCCGGCGTCGACTGTGACGCCGACGTCGCCCTCGATGATGGGTGTCCGACAGTCGTCACGGCCGTCCCCGGCGCGGGCCACTTGACTGTCGTCGTGGCCAGGTCGCGGGGGTAGACGGTTCTGAATGTCGTACCGGTGGTCTGTTCGATCGCTGTTGCGGAAAGTGTGTTCTGGTGGGTTCCGTCGAAATGGACGCCGTTCCACGGCATGATGGTCGAACTCGCGGGTAGATTCAGGGCGGTCAACGCGGAGCGGACCAGCTCACGATCCGTACTGCCCGCGTCATCGATTGCCTGCGCGATCGTGGTCATGGCGGTGAAGGCCTCGGCCGCATTCTCGGTCATCGGCGCCCCGAAATCGTGCAGATAGCGGTCGATTACTCTCGCGGCCAGCGGATTGGCCCGGGCGATGGGCATCGACCAGGCGACCTGGCGGCTGACCCGATCGGCGAACTCGGGAACCGCGGCGAGTCGGGCGGCCTCCGCCGGGTCGCCGTACACGACAACCGCGGGCGGTATGTATCCACCATCCCGGAAAGTGTTTCCCAGAATTGCGCCCTGACCGGGAGAAATATTCGTCAGTACAATGTCGGGTGCAGTGGCTTGCAGGGCGCCGACAGCGGCGGCCAGATCGCCCGTACCCGGCTGGCCCGTACCCGGCTGGTAGGCCACGCTCGCCACGATCGGGTAACCGGTCTCCTCGGCGAACTCCGCCACGGTCGCCTGCATATCGAGGCCGGTGGCGTCGTTGGTGTAGAGCAGGGCGACGCGTCGGCGTTCCTGGCCCGGCTGCTCGGCGTCACGCAGCAGGGACAGGAAGGCGCCGCCGTAGTCGGCCGCGTCGGGTCCGATCCGGAAGAACCAGCTCAGCCCACGTTCGGTCAGCGCCGTCAGCGACGGGCCCCCGCTGACGAACGGGATCCGCAGGCGTTCGGCCCGCTGGCTGGCTTCCAGGGTGGCGTCGGGGGTGAACGCGCCGACGATGCCCACGACGCCGTGGTCGGTCGCCAAGCGTGACGTGGCGTCCGCGGTCTGGCGCGGATCGCTACTTGTATCCAATGTCACAACAGAAAGATGGGCCCGGCCGGCTGGCCCCCAGAGGTCTCTGGTCCCGTCGCTCGCCCAGCTTTCGCCGGCGTTGATGAGACGGCTGGCGAGCTCTGCTCCGCGTTGTGCGTCACGCCCCGTCTCGGTATCGCCATGGGTCATGGGGGCGAGCAGTCCGATCTTGACCTCGCCGGAAACTCGGGCCGGCTCGGCTTTGCCACCGCTACCACAGGCGGCCAGCACGACCGCGGAGAGAAGCGCAAGGCCCGCGACCGTGCTTCGAAACCCGTGGATCATCGTGCTCCCGCATGCCCGGCTCGGTGAGGAGTGAAAGCTGGCAGTGGCCAGCGGCGACACTAGTTGTTTGTCGGACAACAACCGCAGCCGGGCTGTCCAGCAGCGCGGGTGATTGACGGGGCCAATCGTCAGGCGAGCCTACTGGCGACCCCACCGGCGGCGACATCGGGCGCCCACATAGTCTTTGCCGGCCAAGGCATAGTCTTTGCCGGCCAGGGCCGGGACTGGCCTGGCGGGACAGTTCCAGAGGGCGATCCGAGAGGGCGAGAGGTACGGATCTCGTGGTCCAGCCGGGAAGAAGGCGGGTCGCGGCGGATGACCCGCCGGGCTCCTCTGCCGAGAGCCGGCATTGTGGCGCGGGCACACCCGGGGACCGGGAGCAGCCATCCCCGGTGCGGCGTCGGCGGCACTCGGCGGGGGCCGTGACCGTGACCGTGACCGGGGCCGTGACCGGGGCCGCGGCCCCCGCCCCCGCCGTGGCTACGACCGGGGCGGGGGAGTTCCGATCGCGTCCGTGGCGGCGGCTGCGCCTGCACGACCTCCCCGTGCGCGGGAAGCTCTTCGCGGCCTTGGCGGTGCCCATGGCGGCCTTCTTGGCGGTAGCGATTCTCGCCGGCGTGACCTGGCTGTCCGACGCGGCCAGCTACGGTCACGGGGTGACCTCGGCGAGGCTCGGCCGGGATGTGACCGCGGCGGTGCACGAGATGCAGCTCGAGCGGGACCTCGCCGCGGGCTTCATCATGAGCGGGCGTGGCGCCGCCCCGACCAGCAGGGCGCTGGCCGACCGGCTGAACACCGAGCAGCGTGTCGTGGACAAGGTGCTAACCCGTTTCCAGGCCTCGCTGGGGTCCTCCTCCGGCCGTCTCGGCCGAGGGGCCTCCCCGCTGTCCGTGCGGGTGCGGCAGAGCATCGCCGCACTGCCCGCGCTGCGTCAGGCCGTCCGGGGCGGGAAGCTGCCCATCGGCGCGATCCTGAGCGAGTACTCGACCACGATCAGCCGCCTGCTCGCCTTCGACCGCCGGATCGGGCAGGACCGGGACGACGACGAGCTCCGCTACGCCACCACGGTCCTCAATGACCTGTCGACCATCAAGGAGATCAACTCCCAGATCCGCGGTCAGCTCTACGCCGCGGCCCTCACCGGCCGGTTCGAGTTCGGCGCCGCCGAACGGATGTCCGGTCTCCTCGCCGAGGAGCAGACGGCCCAGGACGCGTTCCGCGCCGCAGCCCGACCCAGCGACCGGACCCGCTATGATCAGATCGTCAACGGTCAGGCGGTGCTGACGGTCAAGCGCACCTCCGACCGTGCCATCCAGCGTCAGCGGCTGCCCGACCTCGGCATCGATCCCGACCAGTGGTTCGCGGCCAGCACCACCCACATCGAGCTGCTGCGCACCGTCGAGACCGGACTGCTCGACGACGTCATCGGGTCCGCGAGCGACCTGCGCTCCACCGCCTGGGAGCGAACCGCCATCCTCGGCGCGCTGATCATCATTATCATGGCCGGTGCGATCGTGTGGACGCTGGCGATCGCGCGCACGATGACCGGCCCCCTGCGCAGACTGCGGACGGGCGCCCTCGACGTCGCCCACGAGCGCCTTCCCCGCCTGATCGAGCAGCTGCAAACCGCGTACCCGGACCAGGTCGACACGACGATCCGGTCCATCGCCGTCGACTCCCGCGACGAGATCGGCGAGGTCGCGCGCACCTTCGACGAGCTGCAGCACGAGGCGGTGCGGCTGGCCACCGAACAGGCCGGCCTGCGGCGCAACGTCAACACCCTGTTCCTGAGCCTGTCCCGGCGCAGCCAGAGCCTCATCGAACGGCAGATCGCGCTCATCGACCGGCTGGAGGCCAGCGAGGAGAACCCCCTCCAGCTGGAGAACCTGTTCAAGCTCGACCACCTGGCGACCCGGATGCGCCGCAACAGCGAGAACCTGCTCGTGCTCGCGGGGGCCGGCCCGGGCCGGCGCCGGGCGGGTCCGGTACCGCTGGGTGACGTGCTGCAGGCCGCGATCGGCGAGATCGAGCAGTACGAACGGATCCAGATCATCGAGGTGCCGGAGGTGCAGGTTGCGGCCGACTCCGTCAACCACGTCGTCCACCTCGTCGCCGAGCTGTTGGAGAACGCCGCCCAGTTCTCCCCGCCATACCTCGCGGTCGACCTCGCGGCGTCCCGCCTTGACGACGGCGGATTGCTCATCATCATCGACGACGCCGGCCTCGGGATGTCGGAGAAGGAGCTGACCGCAGCCAACCAGCGGCTGGCCGAGCCTCCGGTGTTCGACTTCTCGATCGCCCAACGCCTCGGCCTGTTCGTCGTGGCCCGCCTGGCCGCGCGGCACGACATCGAGGTGCGGCTGGCACGCTCGGATACCGGCGGGGTTCGCGCGCTCGTCCATCTGCCCGCCGTGCTGCTCGTCGCGGGCAGCGCGTCTCGTGGCAGCGCGTCTCGTGGCAGCGCGTCTCGTGGCAGCGCGTCTCATGGCAGCGCGTCTCATGGCAACGGCCTGGCGGCTCCCGGCCTGGCGGGGCCCGGTGCGACGGGCCTGAACGGTTACGGGCCTGCGGGGCCTGCTGGGCCTGCGGGGTCGCTCGGCGGTCCCGATACGCCGCCGGCCGCTCTCGGCTCCTACACCTCCTACACACCGACCGAGGAGTGGTTCCGGCCGCGCGGTGTCGATCTCGACGTCGTTGACGAGCTCGCCGACGACGCCGACCTGCCCACCGCGGCCGAGGCGGGTGGCGGGTCGCGTCCGGGCGCCGCCACGGGATCGGATGGCGGGGCCGCCCTGCCTCCGATAGAGGAGGCGGTGGCCGCGCTCCGTCGTCGGCGCGAGCGTGGGGCGGACAGAAGGATGCGCGCCGCCGCGGTGCGGTCGCCCGAGCCCTCCGAGCCCTCCGAGGTCCCCGAGGTCCCCGAGGTCCCCGAGGAGAAGTTCAACTGGTTCACGCGAGATCCGGCACCGTCGCGTTCCGCGGAGCGCATCCCACCCGCGTCCCTTGAGCCACCCGCGTCCCTTGAGCC
>NZ_JDWE01000015.1:18877-52657 GCF_000685765.2 Frankia sp. BMG5.23 | reverse complement strand
CCACCCGCGTCCCTTGAGCCACCCGCGTCCCTTGAGCCCTCAGCGGCCGGTGGGGCGGCACGGTCAGGCGGGGCGATAACCGTCGGTGGGGTACCGGGCTCAGGCGAAGCGGCGGTGAGTGACCATCCCCCCATCGGGCCAGACGGTCCCAGGACCCCCTCCGGGCTGCCGATCCGCGCCCCGCAGACCCACGGGCTCCTCGGCCCGGACCCGTTGGGCACGCCCCCGTCCAGGTCCGCGACCGCTCGCCCCCCCGATGCCGGTCCCGACCTTTTCGGCCCGGCAGCGGCGCTCACGCCGGCCCCGGAACGGCAGACGGTGGCGCCCGAACGGATCCGCGGCCGCCTGAGCCGACTGTACGAAGGCGTTCACCATGCCCGTGGTGTCAAGGGAGACCCCTGACGAGCCTGGCGGGGACGGATGACCATCCGCACCCTTCCTGCCTGCGCGCGGACACCACACCGTCTGATTCGCACCGTCTGATTCGCATAGTCTGGAGGACGCGTGACCCGCGCGGATCCCGAGCATCCCTCGCTCGACTGGCTCGTCAACAACTTCGTCGACTTCGTGCCCGGCGTGGCCAATGCGATCGTCGCGTCCTCGGACGGGCATCTCCTCGCCGTCTGCACTGGTCTCCCGCGGGAGCGGGCGGAACGGCTGGGTTCTCTCGCGTCCGGTCTGTTCAGCCTGACCCTGGCCGCCGCCGACTTCGTGGACGGCGGCCACGTCACCCAGACCATCGTCGAGATGGCCCAGGGCTCGCTGCTGCTCATGGCAGTCGGGGAGGGGTCCTATCTGGCCGTGCTCGCCACCAACACCTGCGATATCGGGCTCGTAGGGTACGAGATGACGGTGCTCGTCGCCCGGACCCGGGAGGCGCTCACCCCGGCCCGCCGCGAAAGTGTGTGACCAGGTGTCCACCAGGTGACATCCCCCATGACCCCATACCCCTATGACCAGGTGATCAGGTGATCACGTGAACGGGGACGCGGTGGAGCCGTCGGGCGAGCTTGTGCGGCCGTACACGGCGACCCGCGGCCGGGCGCGCCCGTCCCGTCTGCTGGCGCTCGAGGCCATGGTGACCACGACACCGCTCGGCCGCGGGCGGCTGTCCGTCCTGCTTCTCGAACAGAAGTCGATCGTCGCGATGTGCGTGCAGCCTCAGTCGGTGATCGAGATCGCGGCCGAGCTGCGTTTGCCCGTGGGCGTCGTCCGCGTGCTCGTCGCCGACGCGGCGGCGGACCGCCTGGTAGAGATCTCCCAGCTCACCATGCCGACGGGAGCCCCGCAGCTCGAGTTGCTCGACCGGGTACTCGCCGGCCTGCGTCGCATCTGAGACGGCGCGCTCTGAGACGGCGCGCTCTGAGACGGCGCGCTCTGAGACGGCGCGCTCTGAGACGGCGCGGCATTCCGCGCCGCTGGGCTGGACAGAGCATTGAGCTTACGTGAAGCTTCGGATCGCGCTCATTCTGTCACGTCGCCTCAGAGGGACGATCGATATGATCCAAAAGCTGATGCCTCCCGTGTCCCGCCATCCGCTCACCCGCGCGCTCGTCACACGTACCCCCCTCGCCCGGGGGATCATCGATCGCTTCGTCGCCGGCCCGTCCGATACGGACGCGATCGCCGCGGTAGCCGGACTTGCCGACCTCGGCCTCCTGGCGACAGTGGATCTGCTCGGTGAGGACATCACCCGTGCGCAGGACGCGGCCGACACTCTGCTGGCCTACCTCGGGCTGCTCGACCTCGCCGACCGCGCGGGGATCGCCGCCGGTCTCGACGTCTCGGTGAAGCTGTCCGCGCTCGGTCAGGCCGTGCCCCGCGACGGCCGCAAGCTGTCATACGAGAACGCCGCCGAGCTCTGCGCGCGGGCAGCGGCGGCGAACGCGACGGTCACCCTGGACATGGAGGATCACACCACCACGGACTCGACGTTGGACACCCTGGTGGAGCTGCGTCGCGACTTCCCCTTCGTCGGCGCCGTCCTGCAGGCGCAGCTTCTGCGCACCGAGACGGACTGCCGTGACCTCGCCACCGCCGGGTCACGGGTGCGGCTGTGCAAGGGCGCCTACCGCGAACCGTCCGCCGTGGCCTACCAGGGACGTCCGGCCGTCGCCGCCGCGTACGCCCGCTGTCTGGGAATCCTGCTCACCGGATCGGGCTATCCCATGATTGCCACTCACGATCCCGCCCTCCTGAACCTCGCCGGCCGGTTCGCCGAGCACGTGGGACGCCTGCCCGCGACCTTCGAATACCAGTTGCTGTACGGGGTACGCCCGGGCGAGCAGCGGCGGTTGGCGTCGACCGGGGCCACGGTGCGGGTGTATGTGCCCTACGGGGCGGACTGCGTGCCGTACCTGACCCGGCGGCTGGTGGAGAGACCCACGAACCTGCTGCTTGCCGCCCGCGCGCTCCGGAGTCGGGCCTGGGACGCGGCGGGCCTGGGATTATGGGCGGGCCTGGGATTATGGGCGGGCCTGGGACGCGGCGGGCCTGGGACGCGGCGGGCCTGGGATTATGGGCGGGCCTGGGACGCGGCGGGCCTGGGATTATGGGCGGGCCTGGGACGCGGGCTGGTTGGACGGGGGACGGAGCGTGCGACGGGACGAAGCAGAGCGCGTGGCGACCGGACCGGTGACGGTTCCGGTCGCGCGTAACGAACCGACCCGTTCCTACGCCCCGGGTAGCCCGGAACGTGCCAGTCTGCGGCGGGCCCTGCTCCGGCTGGGCGGTGAGCACATCGAGCTGACTAACACGATCGGGGGACACCAGCATCTCGGCGGCGGCCCGGCCCGCGACGTCGTGCAGCCTCATGCATACCGGCGGGTGCTCGGAACGCTGCGAGAGAGCACCCACGCGGACGCGGCCGCGGCGGTCGCCGCGGCGAAGAAGGCCGCCCCCGGCTGGCGGGATCTGGGTTTCGCGGGACGGGCCGCGGTGCTCCTGCGCGCCGCGGAGGCGCTCGCCGGCCCGTGGCGGGACACGCTGAACGCGGCCACCATGCTGGGCCAGTCGAAGACCTGCCAACAGGCGGAGATCGACGCCGCCTGCGAGCTGATCGACTTCTGGCGGTTCAACGTGATGTTCGCCGCCGAGTTGCTGGCCGACGTGCCGGCCAGCGGGATCGGGGAATGGAACCGGTTGGATCTGCGTCCACTGGAGGGATTCGTCTACGCGGTCAGTCCGTTCAACTTCACCGCCATCGCCGGGAACCTGGCGACCGCGCCGGCGTTGATGGGGAACACTGTCGTCTGGAAGCCGGCTCCCACGCAGGCGTTCGCCGCACATTTCCTGATGCGGCTGCTGGAATCGGCGGGGTTGCCGCCCGGCGTCATCAACCTCGTCGGCGGTTCGGGTGAACCGGTCAGCGACGTGGTGTTCTCCGACCCGGATCTGGCCGGCGTTCATTTCACCGGTTCTCCCGCCGTCTTCGCCCGGCTGTGGCGGGCGGTCGGCGAGAATCTGGACGGCTACCGTTCCTATCCGCGGATCGTCGGGGAGACCGGTGGCAAGGACTTCGTGGTGGCGCATCCCTCGGCCGACGTCGACGTGCTGCGTACCGCGCTGCTGCGGGGGTCCTTCGAGTACAGCGGCCAGAAATGCTCGGCGGCCTCCCGGGCGTACCTGCCCGCAAGCCTGTGGCGGCGCCTGGACGCCGAACTCGCCGCCGCGACCGAGGCACTGTCGGTGGGGGACGTCAGCGACTTCGACCATTTCACCGGTGCGGTCATCGACGCGCGCGCCTACGATCGCCTGGCCGCCGCGTGCACCCGCGCTGCCAGCGATTCGACCGTCACCGTTCTCGCCGGGGCACAGTGCGACGACGCTGTCGGCTGGTTCGTCCGGCCGACGGTGCTGCTCGGCACCGATCCCGGGCGGGAGTGGTTCACCCGCGAGCTGTTCGGCCCGATCCTGTCGGTTCACGTCTACGACGACAACCGGCCAGGTGCCTGGGACGACGTGCTGACACTGATCGATCGGACCTCGTCCTACGCGCTCACCGGTGCCGTCGTCGCGACCGACCGCTCGGCGATCGCTCGCGCCGAACACGTGCTGCGCTTCGCGGCCGGCAACTTCTACGTCAATGACAAGCCGACCGGGGCCGTGGTCGGCAGGCAGCCGTTCGGCGGCGCTCGCCGTTCCGGTACCAACGACAAGGCCGGTTCCGCGCAGAACCTGCTGCGCTGGGTCAGCCCACGGGTGATCAAGGAGAATCTCGCTCCGCCTGCCGACCACGTGTATCCCCACATGGGGCCCGGGGCCTTTGGCGCGTCCGGCGGTGGCGCGTCCGGCGGCGGTGGCGTGGGTGGGCTGCCGGACGACTCCGCCGGGGGTCCCCCGGCCCCTGACCGTGCCCCCTGACTGCGCCCCGTGTCCGTGCCCCCGGAATCCGGTAAACGCGCAGACGTTTCCCTGAGAGGATCTTAGACTGATATTCCTGATTGGTCCGCTACCCCGGGAGGCGACATGTCCGGATCTACTCATGGGCGTCACATTTTGACCTTCTGCGGAAAATGCAACTGTGGTTGCCCGGAGCTCTTCGTCGACCACGAAGCTCCGGCGGAGCGGCGCATCGTGCTGACCGACGACTTCGGCCAGCGGATCCAGATGAGCGTCGAACAGCTCCAGGCCATCATCGACGAGGCCCGTGCCGGCAGCATCACCGCACTGGTCGATGCCGAACTTGCCCTGGGCGTGAGCTGACGTGCGACGTGCCGTAACTGGACGGGAGCCCGCGGATCGGGGTGTCACCGGGTGGGGTCGGCGGGGGCCGTCGGATCGGTGACACACCACCACCCGGCAGCGGCGCACGCACTGGCCCCACCGCAGGCGGTGGCCGTCGTTGCCGCGGCCGTCTGCGCGTTGCTGGCGATGTTCCACGCCGGACGTCTTGCCGGCGCGCTTGCGCGAGCCCGGCGGAGGGCCGTGTACCCACCGGTCGAGATCGGGCACACGGTGGTGGCCGCGGGAATGGCCGTCATGTTCGTCGGCCCACGCTGGATGACGTCGTCGGTGGTGTTCGCCGTCGCCTATCTGGCGCTGGCCGGCGTCTTCTTCCTCCTTGTCCTGACGGACCCGACCTGCGAGCCGTCGCGGTGGTCCTGTTGCTCGATGCTCGTCATCGAGGGCTTGGCGATGGCGTGCATGGCCCGGGCGGGCAGGTGGCCGGTCGATGATTCGACCGGTCTGACGAATCTGACCGACTGGTTCGCGGTGATCTTCGCTGCGGCGGTGGTGGCTGCTGTCGGTGGCCCGCTGGTCCGCAGGGTCAGGCCGGGCTGGGTGACCCACCCGCCGCCGGCGACATCGGCCGCGTCCCGGCTGGTCATGGCCGGCGCGATGCTGCTGATGCTGCTCTGACGGACGGGTGCCGGTCCTGACGGGCGGCTGCCGGTCTACCCGCCTTATTCCCGTCGGTATTCCTACCGGTGTGGCCCGAACGGGTATGGATGGGCGTTGAATGGAGGCCATGAGCCAGCCACTCGCCACCTTCGCGGGGGGCCCCGCCGCGGGCCCCCCGTTCGCCCTGGAAGAGGGCGATCGCATGCTGCGGGTACGCCTCGACGGCGGCGAGATGTACGCCAAGCAGGGATCCATGGTGGCCTATCGCGGCCGCGTCGACTTCGCCTACAAGGGCCAGGGAGTCGGTGGATTCCTGCGGCGGGCGGTGACTGGTGAGGGCCAGGACCTGATGAGGGTGGCCGGCCACGGAACCGTCTGGTTCGCCGAGTCCGGAAGCCACATCTCGGTCTTCACGCTCGACAACGACAGCCTGACGGTCAACGGCCGCAGTCTGCTCGCGCTGGAGTCCGGCATCCGCTACAAGGTCACCACGACGTCCGGCGGCATCGGCGCCATGATCGCCGGTGGGATCTTCAACACCGAGGTTTCCGGCAGCGGCGGCGTCGCCGTGCTGTGCCTGGGCGCTCCCCTGGTGTTGTCGACGGACGAGCCGGTCTGCGTCGACCGGGATGCCGCGGTCGCCTGGACGGCGGGCGTGCGTACCCGGGTGGTCTCCTCGTTCAAGATAGGCAACCTCGTGGGGCGTAGTTCGGGGGAGCTCGCGCAGATCGAGTACTCCGGTCGGGGGGGATTCGTCGTCGTCCAATGTGGTGAGACGCCGGCCGCCGGGACCGGCACCGACCGGCACTGAACCGACTGCCGGCAGCGTGCCGGCAGGGGCTCGTCTGGTCGGGCGAAGTCGCTGCGGGGGAATGACGCCATGATTATGACGGTTCGTCGCACGCTGCCCGCACGCTTCCTCTGTGCGGGATTTCTATCCTACAGTAAAACTTACCTGCACTTACGTTCATGCGGATGTGAGGGGTCCGGGTTCAGGTTCGCTGCGAAATCCGTATCCGTGTGATGTGCTGTCCGCTGGAGGTTCCGCCCGTCGGCTCGCGCGGACCGTCGGAGGTCATCGCCGCTGGTTGAGGCGCCACGACGGGTCGATCAAGCGGCGTGGGACGGGGCACTCCCTCGGTGTGATGACGAACGACGTCCGGCCGGCGATGCCCGACGGGAGGTGGAGGTTATATGGTGACGCGTGGTGACGCGGAAATCATCGAACTTCTGAACAGCGTGCTGACGAACGAGCTCACGACCGTCAACCAGTATTTTCTGCACAGTCGTATGCAACGTAACTGGGGATATCGACGGATCGCCGAGCACTATTATCACGAGTCGATCGACGAGATGAAGCACGCGGATCAGCTCATCGAGCGGGTGCTGTATCTCGGCGGTCTGCCGAACTTGCAGCGTCTGCACACGCTGCGTATCGGGGAGACGGTGCCCGAGCAGCTCGAGGTGGACCGGTCCGGGGAGTTCGAGGCGGTTGACCTGCTGCGCCGGGGGGTCGCACTCTGCCGGGAGCGGGGCGACGTCGGATCGGCCGTGCTCCTCGAGCGGATCCTCGTCTCCGAGGAGGAGCACATCGACTGGCTCGACGCCCAGCTGGAGCTGATCTCCCAGCTTGGTGCGGCCCATTACCTCGCCCAACAGATCCATGAGGAGTAGCGGAAGGTAGTGGATGGTGGCGATGAATGGCGGAGTAATCCCGTTTTCGTTTCCTCGTCGTTACGCACCGTTGTTGGCGATGTGAACGGGCCGATCCTTTGAGTGTCATGGTGTCGGGTCTCGCCATGCAGGACCCATCCGACTGGCGATAGTGTCCAGTCGGGGGGATCGCGCGGAGGATCGCAGCAGCGAAGCCGACCGTCCACAGGGTGCCGTTGAGGCGGTGCCGCGGGAGAGGGGAGGGGCGAGCCGATGAGCATCGCCAGGTTCTGTCCGCCTCCTCCGCCCCGGGTGGCCGCCGGCTCCACCGCACCGCCCATCTGACCTCCGAGAGCTCCACGCGGGGACTCCTCGGATGAATTCCTTATGAATGGAAAGGATCGTGCGCTAGTGGCGACGTACACGCTGCCGGACCTGAACTACGACTACGGTGCTCTGGAACCGTCCATTATCGGGCAGATAGTCGAACTGCACCACGACAAGCACCACGCGACCTACGTCAAGGGTGCCAATGACACCCTTGAGAAGAT
The DNA here is from genome assembly GCF_000685765.2 of Frankia sp. BMG5.23. Lineage (NCBI taxonomy): Bacteria > Bacillati > Actinomycetota > Actinomycetes > Frankiales > Frankiaceae > Frankia > Frankia sp. BMG5.23. Next base: position 45,110 of record NZ_JDWE01000015.1, on the reverse strand, counting down.
CGCCGAGGCGCGCGACAAGGGCGACTTCGGTGCCATCGTGGGCCTGGAGAAGACGCTCGCCTTCAACCTTTCCGGGCATATTCTCCACTCGATCTACTGGGAGAACCTCTCGCCGGACGGCGGGGACAAGCCGGACGGTGCGCTCGGTGAGGCCATCGCCGCCGACTTCGGTTCCTTCGACGCCTTCAAGGCGCAACTGAACGCGGTGACCACCACGGTGCAGGGTTCCGGGTGGGGCGTCCTGGCCTACGACGCCACCGCGCAACGTCTGCTCATCGAGCAGGTGTACGACCACCAGGGCAACGTCGGCGTGGGCAACACCCCGCTGCTCGTGTTCGACGCCTGGGAGCATGCCTGGTACCTGCAGTACAAGAACGTCAAGGTCGACTACGTGGCGGCCCTGTGGAACGTCGTCAACTGGGCCGACGTGGCCGCCCGTTTCGTGAAGGCCAAGGGCGCGGCGGCGGCCTGACCGTGCGGGCTGGTTCCCCGAGGCACAGGACCGTGCCCGGAGAGCCGAGATAGTTGATCATCAAACGTGCGCGAAAAATGTGTACGGATCATGACAAGGGCAGCGCCTCCGGCGGTGCCCTTGTCGTCGTTTTCCGGTGTTTCGGGGCGGGGGCCACGAGGTCCGGTCACCGGCTTCGCGGCCGGCTTCCCAGCTGACCTTGCCGCCGGTCCGGCCGACCGGACACCTTTCGGTCGACGTCACGTCAGCGTCTGGTCGGCGTGTCGTGGAGTGATGTACGACACGCCGTGAACGGCTTGACGGCTTCCCTTCCCGCTACGCAGGGTAGTAGACATGTTCGTGGACGTGCTCCGGCCCGATCGACGCCAGTCCGAGATCCTCCCGTCGCCGTCGTCCTGGCGACGTTGTCGCTGATCTGCCGGCGGTCCCGAGCCTGCCGGCGGTCCCGAGCCGAGCGATCCGTCCCGGCCGCGGGCGGCCAGCGGTCCGGCATCCTCCGCAGCCCGATGAGCTCCTGACGTTCGCCGGCAGGCGACGTGCGGCAGCCGCGTGTCCCTCCGGTCGCCGGGCCGTCGGACCGATCATCGGCGGGCCGGACACCTTCCCTCTCCCACTCTTCAAGCCTTCTCCGCGTCCGCGAGCTTTCACCGCGTCCTCAAGCCTTCTCCGCGTCCTCAAACCCTCACCGCGTCCTCAAATCCTCACCGAGTCTCCGAGGCGAGATCAACGATTGATGTCGCCTCGACGCCGCGCACGCGGCACGTCCGGCCCGTCTGCCGCGACGATCCGTTTCGTCCGAAGGAGATCTGGCGCCGATGCCGTCGCCGACCACTCAGTTGTCCGTCGATGATCCACGGATGGCCTCGCCCACCTCGCCCACCTCGCCCACCTCGTCCGCGGCGGGCAGGCAGTCCCGCGCCCGCACCATCGTCGGTCCGCAGCGGGGCAACTCCGTCGTGCCGACCGCAGGCAGGCCGGCCGCGACACCCATCGCACCCATCGTCTCTCCGGCGTCGATCGTCTCTCCGGCGTCCACCGCCGTCCCGGCCGCGACCCCGGTTCCGTCGACGCGTCGGCTCCCGGCGGCCTCTCCCGCCTCCGGAGGGGCACCCGGGGAATACGTGCGTGCCGTGGTCGCGGTGCTGCTCGGGCGCGGTGAGCAGGCCGGCCCGTTCCACCTTCTCGCCGATCGGCTCGCGCTGGACGGCTACCTGGTGACCGTCGTTCCCGACGGTGGCCGCCGGGTGCCCGCGGTGGCCGAGAACCGGGTGCCGGGTGTCCCGTTCGTCCTCCTCGGTTCCGACACGGGGGCCCTCGCGGCGCTGGCGATGGCCGCCTCCCCCGCGGTACGTCCCGACGGTGTGATCATGGTCGGCCTGCCGCTCCTGCAGGTTCCCGTCGCGGGGGTGGCCATCGAGGAACCGTTGCCGCGTGCCCTGCCCGACCTCCCGATCCTGCTCATCCACGGTGCGCAGGACGAGGTCAGCCCGCTACCCCTGATCCGGATGACGACGCGCACCGCGTCCCGGGCGGAGCTCGTGGTCGTCCCGGGCGGCCACGACGTGCTGACGGGTCCGGGGCGTCGCAGCGTCGCCGCGCGGACCCTGCTCTTCCTGGAGTCCCTCCGCGAGGCCTGACCCCGGCGGGTCTGCCGGCCCGGGGAGGGCAGCGGGTCGTGATCGTCGCCGCCCGCATACTCGGCATGGCCGTTCGGCCCACTCGGTAAGGGCCGAACGGCCAGCCGGGCGTGACATCCGGCGGATCGGCTGGTCCGTCCCGGCAGGGCACTGCTGACGACACCGCCGCCGGACCCCCGCGGGTCCTGAAGATGCCCAAACCCGTCGTGGTCGGATCCGTGGACCTGCGACGGCGACAGGCACGGGAAGACGCCTGCCAGACCGAGGTGGCCCTCAACCGGCGGCTGGCGCCGGACGTGTACCTCGCCGTCGCGGACGTCCGCGACGAGGCCGGCCTCCTGCGTGATCACATGGTCGTCATGCGTCGGCTGCCCGTCGCGCGCCGACTGACGACGCTGGTCGAGCGGGGCGGGTGGGTTGATCCACAGCTGCGAGACCCCGGTGCGGATCGGTGCGGATCGGTGCGGCGGGCAGCCTGGCGGCTATGCAGGCTCGCTGGCTGGACCTGCTGCGCGCCGAGGAACGTTCCCGCCGGTTCCGGCGATACGAGCCCCTCGTCGTTGCTTAGAGTAATCGGATCGGGGTGAAGCGCGTACGCTTAGTTGCTGTGACGGCTGTAACGTCGCTGCCGCCCACGCAGAGTGGGGGAGCCTCCCCGGCCGGTCGCCGAGCGACCGCGCGTCGTCGCCGTGGCGGTGGGGAGCCCGGTGGCCCGGGCGGCCCGCGAGCGCGGTGGGGCACGCGGCTCGCGCGGGCCGTGCTGGGCATCGCGGCGCGATGCGACGCGGGTGTCCGGCTCGTCGGGCTGCTGGCGTTTCTCGTGGTCGCGCTCGCGTTGTTCGGGTTGACGCTGCACGGAGTGGTCACTCATCGGCTGGACGCGACCGACGGCCTGGTGAGTCGGCACGGCCGAGCGCTCGCCACGGCTCAGGAGCTGCGGGCCGCCCTCTCCCAGGCGGATGCCGCCGCGGCGGCGGAGGTCTTCGCGCCCGTCGAGCTTCTCGTCGGCAGGGGAGAGTCCGCCGCCGAGCTGCGGCAGCGCTATGATCGGATCAAGAACGGTGGGCTGTTCGAGGCGAGTGTCGCCGATGCCGCCCGTGACGTCCTGGACCTGCGCCGACTAGACCCGGCCCTGTGCGCCGCGGACCCGCCCTGGTCCGACCCCGCGGCGCCGCCACCCGGACCCGACGGCGCAGGGACCCGGCCGTCGTCCGGGCGGATCGCCTCGTCGTGCCCCCTGGACGTGCTTGCCGGCGGCATTCCCGTCTACAACGGGATGGTCGAACGGGCCCGGGCGAACAACCGGGCGGGGCTGTCCGTCGGCGAGGCCAACCTGCGGGCCGCCTCGACGATGATGCGCACGGAGATCCTTCCGGCGACCGAGGTGCTCGTCGCCCGGTACGCCGACGCGGTGGACACCGCCTACCAGCAGGCCACCGGCTCACGGGGGGAATGGGCGATCGTGATCACGGCCGCCCTCGCGATCATCGCGCTCGTCGGCGTCCAGCTGCTTCTGGTCCGACGCACGAACCGACTGGTCAACCCGGGCCTGCTGCTCGGCACCGGGTGCATCCTGGCCACGGTCACCTGGACCGCGGTCGCCTTCGGGACCCAGCAGACCCGTCTTGACACCGCGCAGGACTCCGGGTATCGACCGATGAGCCTGCTCGCCCGATCGAAGACCCTGGCTCTGGAGGCACGGGTCGATGAGAACCTCTCGCTGACGGCGCTCGGCAACGGCACCCGTTTCGACGAGCACTTCGCCTGGGTGACCCGAGGCCTCGGCTTCGACGTGACCGGTGACCGCCTACCGCCCGAACCGGTCACCCGTCGTGGTTCACTCGTCGTCGCCCTCGACGCGCGCGGGGGGGCCGGGATACCGGCGGGACTCGAGAGCGATCTGCGCTCCTGGCTGCGTAGCCGGGCCTCGGTGGTGGCTCTGCTGGCCTCGTCACCGGACTCGGTCGTCGCGGCCGCGCGAGGACCGGGAGACGCCGGCTCCTCCGTCGGGGACCCGCGTTCCTCCGACACGTTCGGACAGGCGGTGACCCGGACCCTCGGGCCGGGCACGACGGCGTTCACCAGCTTCCTCGGCAAGCTCGACGTCGCGATCGACGCCGCCCGGGGCAGGTTCGAAGGAGATGTCCGCCGGGCCGCCGCGGCGTTGCGCGATCTCGAGCTGGCCGGCCCGGCACTCGTCCTCACCGCGATCGTCGCGGCCGCGGCGGGGATGTGGCCCCGGCTCCGGGAGTACCTGTGAGCCCGCCCGGTCGGACCGGGCGCCGGACCGGGCGCCGGACCGGGCGGACCACCCGCCGGCACCCTTCCATCCCGACGGGGGCAGTGGGCCCGCTGCTTGGGGGGATCCTCGTTGGCTGCATGGTCCTCGTGGGCGGTACGGGCTGCAGTACCGCCCGTAGCCCCCTTCCGCTGGAGGCCGCCCCGATGCCGCCATCACCGGTGCCGGACGCCGAGCCCACGCGGGCGTCGGCGGAATCGGCCAACCCGGATGGAACCTGTCGCCGGGATGGCAGACCGCTCCGGTCGAGCGAACCACCCCTCACCCCGATGCCTCCCCCCGGCCGGATGCCGGTGGGCAGCCGCATGCGCGCGATCGCGCGGGACCGCGGCTACCTGCGCGTGGGCATCGCTACCGACGCGCCCCCGGCCGGGTTGATGAACTGGCGCACCCTGCGACTGGAGGGTTTCGACGTCGGCATAGCCCGCGCGGTCGCAGCGGCCATCTTCGGCGCCGAGCGGGTCGACGATCATGTCCAGTTCCGTGCCGTCACCACCTCCGAGCGGGAGGACCTGCTCCGTTCCGGCATGGTCGACATGCTCGTGGCTACCATGACCATCACCTGCGAGCGCAAGCGGCAGGTCCGGTTCTCCGACGTGTACTACGAGTCGACCCTGCGGTTGCTGGTTCGGGAGAACGCCGGGTTCCGCGGTATCGCCGATCTCGTCGGACGGCCGGTCTGCTCGTCGGCGGGGAGCACGTCCAGCGAGAAGCTGGCGCGGCTGCCGGCGCCGGGACCCCGACCGGTGACCCGGGCCCGCCTCGCGGACTGCCTGGTCGCGCTCCAGCACGGTGACGTCGACGCGATCGCCGGCGACGATGTCCTCCTCGCCGGACTGGCCGCCCAGGACCCCTACACGACGGTGCTCGGGCCGAGCGCCTTCGGCGCGGACTTCGAAGCCGGCGGCCGGCTCGACGAGCCCTACGGTATCGCCATGCCGATCACCGGGGACACGGCGGGAGACGACGAGTTCGTCGCGTTCGTCAACGGCGTGCTTCGCGAGATCATGCTCGACGGAACCTGGTCCCGCCTGTATGACGAGTGGCTGCGACCGGGCCTACGCGTACCCGGCCGCCCCCCGCTGCTCGACGGTGGCCGTCCCTGACCGGGCCGTGAGCTGGCGGGCCGGGCGAGCCACGAGATCGAAACCGGTGATTCATGATGAATGACGCGCACCCGAGCCCTGGTGCCCGAGCCCCGATGGTTGTCACAGTTCGGACGGTAGACCGACAAGCCGTGCGCCGGCGTCCCAGAGCTGGTTGCAGCGCGCGACGTCGGTGGTGTGCGATGCGGTTATGACCGTCTCGTGCCGGACGAAGAAACGCCCGCTGACACCATTGATTTCGGGACTGGTCGCGAGCCATGCCGGCGTATCGGCACCGACGTCGGGGCCAGGCCTGAACGGATCGAGCATCGCGCTGAACACCCGCAGTGCGCCGCGGGAATCTCGGCCGAGTCCGTCTTGCTGATAATGCCCGGATGAGCGCCGTTCACCGTGATGCGGGAGCCGGTGAGCCGCCGACCACGACGAAGCGCGCTGGCCGGTCACTCATGGGGCCGATCAGCGAGCGCAGCAGCAGGTACGGCGCGAGATGGTTGGTGGCCAGGGTTCGCTGGATACCTTCGGAGGTGATATCGCCGAGCTCCACAGCTCAGTGCCTATGAGCAAGGAAGCCACCGTCAGAGCAGCGTGCGGGGCCGGATGCGGTTCGCCTGGTCGACGAGGCGGACCCGGCTCGCCCGGTCACCGGCCAACCGGGCCATCTCCCGGTAGGTCTCGGCCAGCCCGAAGCGGAGGTCCCGTTCCACCATGACCCGACTGAGCAGGGTCGGTGGCCGGGGCGCATCCGCGGCCGGGTAGGCGGCCGGGTAGGTCATGACGAGGGCCAAGGCGGCGGTGAACAGGTCACGGTGCAGTTCGGCCCGGCGTCGTTCGCCCAGGTCGAGCCTTGGATCGGCCAGTATCGTCGCCGCCCGATGCAGGGCCGCCGATCCCGAGGCCGCGCGGTCTGGTCGGGCGGCCAGGCCGACGAGCACCCCGATCATGCGGATCCGCGACGCGGTGTAGGCGGCGGACGACGGAGGGACCCGTAGATAAGCGTCGATCTTGTCAGTCGGATCGGTCCGGCATCGGGCCAGCCCGAACGCCGCGCTGGTCGTGCTCGGATCGATGGTGGAGACGACGTCGAACAGGGCCGCGGCCCGGTGCCGGGCCGCGTCACGTTCAGGCGCGGTGTCCGCGGTGTCCGCGGTGGTCGCCACGTCCGCGAGTGCGGTCGCGAGGGCGAGGCGCGGAGCGAGCTCCCCGGGGACCCGGGAGTAGACCCGGTCGAACGCCGCGGCGGCCACGGCCGGTCGTCCTCCGACGAGGGCATGTAGGCCCCGGTACCAGTCGACCCGCCATTCCCGCGGCTGCTCCACGGCCGCGTCGTCCAGGGTGCCCGCCGCCTCATGGAGCTGCCCGGCCCGGATCTGGGCGCGGGCCAGGGACAGCCGCACCTCGGTGGTCCTCGGGACGATCGCCGCCAGCCGGGTGGCCAGGGAGGCCGGTTCCTCGTCCGAACCGGCGGTCAGTCCGGGCGCCCATGGATCGTCCTGGTCGATCCGCAGATCGGGGAGGACCTCCCACCATGCGGGGGTCCCGGCGGGCCCCGCCTCCCCGGTGGGGTGCCCGACGGCGTCGAACCACCGGCTGGCCAACGGGGGGACCGGCCCCTCCGTTCTGGCCACGATCTCGTAGAGCACCCCCACCAGTTCGTCGGCGAGCTCCGTGGTGCTCTGGAAGCGCTGGTCGGGATCGGTCGCGGTGGCTCGGCGCAGGAGCCGGTCCAGGGATTCGAAGTCCCGCAACGGGGCATGGGCCCGGCGCGGCGGCAGGGCGTGCCGGTAGGCGCCGAGGAAGCCCGGGAACCGGCCGAGGACGAGACGGGCCAGGGTCCGGGCGACGGCGAAGATGTCGGTGGTGACCGTGGGCGCGGTGCGCGCGATGCCCGCCGGGCGTTCCCCGTCGTCGTCGAGTTCGGGGGCCCGGTAGCCGGGCGTGGACAGGTATCCCGACACGCGGTCGTCGAGCCGGCGCGCCCCGCCGAGGTCGATCAGTTTGACGTCCTCGGCGGTGACCATCACGTTTTCCGGTTTCAGGTCGCAGTAGACCAGCCCGAGGCGATGCAGATGCCCGAGGGCCGGAAGCACCCGCAGCAGGTAGCGGATCACGTCGGCGGCCGACGGCGGAGCCGACCGCCCGTCCGGTCCCGCCACCCCGACCTCGGCCAGGCCGGCCAGGGACACCCCCGGCACGTACTCCATGACGATGTAGTCCTCGCCATGGTGGGTGACATAGTCGAGGATCTTGACGATGCCCGGATGGGACACCGTGGTCAGAATGCGCCGCTCTCCCTCGGCGATCCGACGCGCCTCCGGGTTCGCCGCGTCGAGCAGGCCCTTGAGCACCACCCAGGCCCGCACGCCGTCGCCGCCGAGGTTGTCGTCGGTCGCGGCATACACCCAGCCGAGCCCACCGTGCGCGATGACGCCGTGCACGGTGTAGCGGCCGACCCGTTCGCCCGGTCGCAGCTTGACGGTGAACGAGTAGCGGTGGCCGCATCCCGCGCAGCTGCCTTCCAGGGCGACGCTCTCGTCCTGCTCGTCCTGCTCGTCGTGGCCCGGCCGGGCCACGGGCGCGCCGCACCCGGCGCACTCCCGAAGGCCCGTGGGAACGCTGGGCGCGTCCAGGAGGGGCGGGGTCGAACCGGGGGGCGGGCCGACCAGGTGTGGGAGCCGGAGCGGATCACGGTGGGCGCCGGGCGCCGGGAACCGCCGGGGTAGCGCGGTCACCCGGGGAGCCGGCAGATTCACCGACCCGGATTCCCCGACGATGGGAGGCCCGGCAACGGGTCTCGCGCTGTCCTCCGTCATGGCCCCTCTTCGCCAACGGGCACCATTCGCGTACCGGGTCCACCCGCCACCGTGCCGTCATTCCCCGACGGGTCGTCCCCGAGCCGCCGTCGTCCGGTCCGTTCGTCGCCTTGTCCGTGCGACGGCTTGTCGGAATGCCGTGGCGCGGTGGATCCCCGTGGTCGGGCGGTGTGCGCTGGTACGCGACCAGCCTGCCATGCGGTCGGGTTGTCCGCCGTGACGGAGCCCGGTTGCATCGGCTACGGGTTGTTTGGAGAGCGAGTTTGGCGGGCGAGGGCCCTGGGACGCGTCCCACCGAAATGCCGCGCCCACGATCGGGTGGTCGAGGATCGGGTGGTCGAAGCCGGTGCCGACCCGGTCACCGCCGGCGCTCGACGGCGCGGGCCTTCACGGTCGCCCCGAGGCCGCGCGCGGTGGTTTCGGCACGCTGCTTCAGCGGCCCGAGGGTGCGGCGCAGCCGATCGATCCGTCCCTCGCCGCCACGGGTGACATCCGCCGCCTCGCCCTCCCCGTAGTCATGATCGGGATGGTCCGCCGCACCCAGCCGCCAGTAGCCGCGGGTCGACAGGTCGGCGCGGTCCAGCCCCGCGGCGAGCAGGTGACGGCGGATCCGGCGTACCGCCGTGGCCTCGCAGGCCACCCAGGCCGCGGTGCCGGCGGGCAGGGGTACGGCCTCGACGGCCTCGGCCAGCAGCGTGCCGGGAACCCCGCCGTCACGGTGCAGCCAGGTGACGGTCGTCGCGGGGGTGACCGGGAGAGCCCGTCGGCGGCCGGCGTCGCGAACCTCCGCCACCACGGTCACCGGTACCCGAGCGGGCAGCCGTTCCAGCACCGTCGCCAGCGCGGGCAGGCCGGTCTCGTCGGCGGCGAGCAGGTGATGCGCGGCCGACGTCCGCACCTCGTATCCACCCCCCGGTCCGGCGATGGCGAGATGGTCACCGGGCCGAGCGGTACCCGCCCACCGCCCGGCCGGACCCTCGCCGTGCAGGAGCATCTCGATGTCCAGTTCGAGGGCCTCAGCGTCGAACCGGCGCGGGGTGTAGGTCCGCACGATCGGGCGGGGCGTACCCGCCGGGAAGACGGGTCGTCCGTCCGGCCCCCAGCTCGGAACGGTCGGTTCGGTCTGCCCGTCGGCAGGCAGGAAGATCTTCACGTGCTGCGCGGCCCGGGGCAGCGCGAATCCGGCCAGCGCCGGCCCACCGAGCGTCACCGTCACCATGTCCCCGGTGAGCGGGGTGACGCGGACGACCCGCAGCCGGCGCGGGGCCGGCCGGGCGCGCCGCGGCGCGGGCCGGTTTTCCGCCGACGTCGACGGGCGGCCGTCGCGCCCGTCCGGTAGTCCGGTCGGGTGGGGCGTGGATGGTGGCGTGGATGGTACGGAGGAGTCCGGCCCGAAGGTCGACATCGGTTCTTGCGTCCTGTCTCTCGTGACCGCGGGCTGGACTGGTCCTGGCCCGCACGGACGGGCTTCAGGCCCGAGACGGGGCTGTCCCGACCTCCGCGAGCCCGGGTGGCATTTCAGGACGAACCTACGCCCCGCCATTCGGGCGATGACTCGCGGAGGGGCGCGACGGTCGTTCCGTACCTGCTTCGGGCCTGCTCCGGATCTGCTCCGGATCTGCTCCGGATCTGCTCCGGATCTGCTCCGGATCTGCTCCGGATCTGCTCCGACATGATTGTCCTCCTTGACAAGGAAAATTTTCGGCAGGACGATGAGGCGCATGTTGGAGGTCGCAGTGATCGATGACCCGGCCGCCGCGGGGGCCGCGCTCGACCCGGTCCGGGCGAGGTTGCTGGCCGCGCTCGCGGAGCCGGGTTCGGCCAGCACCCTGGCCACTCCCGTGGGGCTGTCACGTCAGCGGGTCAATTACCACCTGCGGGCCCTGGAGCGTCACGGGCTGGTCGAACTCGTCGAGGAACGCAGAAGGGGCAACTGCACCGAGCGCGTATTACGGGCGACGGCGGCCTCCTATGTGATCTCGCCGACCGCGTTGCCGGCGGTCGCCCCGGATCCCGGCCGGTCGCCGGATCAGCGCTCTGCCCGATGGCTGCTCGCGCTCGGTGCCCGGCTGGTGCGGGAGATCGGCGACCTCCTCACCGGTGCCACCGCCGCCCGGCAGCGGCTGGCGACGTTCGCGATCGACAGCGAGATCCGGTTCGCCTCCGCCGCGGACCGCGCCGCGTTCGCCGCGGAGCTCGGGGAGACGGTTGCCGCCCTCGTCGGCAGGTACCACGACACCACCGCTGCGGGCGGGCGCTCCCACCGTTTCGTCGTCGCCCTGCACCCGAGCGTCACGCGGCCCGAGCGGGTGGCTGTCGGGTCCAATGCGGGATCCGAGGCGGGAGAGGGCATCCTCGGCCTCGGCACCGCCGGTCCCACTGGCATCGACGGTCCCACCAGCGCAGCCGGCCTTACCAGCGCAGCCGGTCCCACCGGAACCGATGGCCCCACCGCAACCAAGGAGAACTAGAGATGTCCCGTGGGTTCGAGATCCGCCGCGAGGGCGTGCTGCCCACCTCCCCGGAGGAGTACTGGGACGCCGTGACCACCGGTAACGGCGGATGGCTGTGGCCGATGGAGTTCGAGCCCCGCCAGGGTGGCGCCGCGCCCTTCGGGGGCACGGTCACCGTCTGGGATCCGCCGCACCACCTCGTCACCCGGGTGGAGGGTGCGGATGGCTGGCTCAACCAGCTGGAACATGTGATCGAGGGCCGGGACGGCGGCACGACCTCCTTCCGCTACGTCCACAGCGGGATCTTCGTCGACGACTGGGAGAACCAGTACGACGGCGCCAGCCAGCACACCGACTTCTACCTGCACACGCTCGGCCAGTACCTGCGGTACTTCAGTCGCCGGCCGGTGACCTACGTCGCGGCCGACGCGCCGGCGTCCTCGACCGCGCCGGACGCGTTCGTCCGGCTGCGCCGCGAGCTCGGCGTCGCCGACGAGGTCGGCCAGGGCGACGCGGTGCGCGTCACCCTCCCGGGCATCGACCCGCTGGACGCCGTGGTCGACTACCTGCATCCCCACTTCCTCGGCCTGCGGACCGGCGACGGGCTGTACCGCTTCTTCGGCCGCAACGCCTTCGGCGCCCCGATCGGCATCGCCCTGCACCTGTTCGCCCCCGGCGCCGACCAGGCGAAGACCACCCAGGCCTGGACCGACTGGCTACAGGACGTGTTCGCCTAAGCGCCTTTGCGGCGGTCTCTATCGTTTCGTCGGTCCCCGCCGTTTCGTCGATCTCCGCCGACTCGTGTCGGGCCGGCACCGGCACCCGGTCAGGGATGACGGTCATACTCCGAACGCCCGTGCCAGCCGCGTCAACCCCTTCGTGATCTCCACCGGCGGGTGCGTGGTGAAGGACAGGCGCAGCGTCGCGGGGTCCGGCGGCCCCGCGAAAAAAGGAGCACCGGGAACGTAGGCCACGTCGTGCTCCACCACGCCGGGCAGCAGGGCGGTGGCGTCGTGACCATCGGGGAGGCGGGCCCAGACGAACATGCCGCCCTCGGGCCGGTTCCAGCTGCTCCCGGGCGGCAGCGCCCAGGCGAGCCCGTCGAGGAGCGCGTCGCGGCGTTCGCGGTAGGCGGCGCACATCCGAGCAATGTGCAGGTCGGGGTCGGCGTCGGCCAGATACCGGGCGGCGGCGGCCTGATCGACCGTGGAGGTGTGCAGGTCCGCGGCCTGCTTGGCGATCACGCAGGCCCGCCGCAGCATGGCCGGGGCCCGCAGCCAGCCCAGTCGCATCCCTGGGGCTATGATCTTGGAGAAGCTGCCGAGCAGGACGGTGCGGTCGGCGGCGTCGGCGAACGACGCGATCCACGGCTCCCGCGTGCCCTGGAAGCGCAGCTCACCGTAGGGGTCGTCCTCGACGATCCACAGGCCCTGCTCCGCGGCCACCCGGGCGACGGCCGCGCGGCGCGCCGCGGACAGCGTCCGACCGGTGGGGTTCTGGAAGGTCGGCACCAGGTAGAGCAGTCTGGGACGCTCGCGGGCCACCGTCTCCGCCAACCGGTCGGGGAGGATCCCGTGCTCGTCGGTGGGGACGGGCACCACCCGGGCACCCGCGAGGCCGAGGCACTGCAGGGCAGCCAGATAGGTCGGATCCTCCACGAGGACCGCGTCACCCGGCTCCACGAGCGTCGCCGACAGCAGCGTCAGGGCCTGCTGCGAGCCCGTCGTGATCAGCAGGTCGTCCGCTCGGGTGGGCAGGCCGCGGCGCGCCAGGCGTTCCGCGACCGTCTGGCGCAGGTCCGGGTCGCCCTCCGTGGCGGAGTACTGCAGCACGCGCCGCGGCTCCTCGGTGAGCACCCGGTCGTAGGCGCGCCGGATTCCGTCGGCGTCGAAGAGCTCGGGAGCGGGTAGACCGCCGGCGAAGGAGATCACCTCCGGGTGGGCGGTCAGCGCGAGGATCTCCCGCACTGGCGAGGTGCGCACGGCGCCGGCTCGGGCGGCGAGACCGGGCACCGCAGCGGCGGGTGGAGCGGCGTTGGTCATGGCGGCTCCTCGAACTCCTTCTCCGGGTTCTCCCCGACGTACACGACCACTCGCCGCCAACCGCCGGGACGGCCGTACAGCGGCGTTCCAGCCTGTGGACTGTGCTTCCCGCATCCTGGACTTTCTGGCGATCATAGCCATCGGCGCCGGTTTACGTGGCCGCCCGCGACTCCGAGCAGGCCGAGCAGCACGTTCACCAGGAATATCGAGTCCCACCAGAAGTGGTCGAGCAGGACACCGGCGAGGACGGGCCGCCGGCCAGCCCGGCACCCGCGGACGACGAGAACAGCGCGAACGCCGACGCCCGGGCCGGACCGGGGATGGCAGAGGTCATCATGCCCCTTCGTATCGGGCGCAGACGATGTCTCCGATCGGGCTGGTTGAGGGGAGGCTGGTTGAGGGGGCTGCTCGTGAACAGGCACCGAACGCCGACGGTGTGGGTAAGACGTCCGCACGGAGAAAGCCAGACTGCGGACCTGGACGGAATGGCGACGGGGAATTCTCCTGTCGCAGTGGTTTATGCGGAACTCATGGAACAGAAATAGAGCGCCCGGATCGCAGAGAATGCCTGCCGACTGGACCATGACCTCGACGGTCGCGATCGGGCGGGAGATGCTCAGGGGAGCGTGTCGGACATCAAACTGATACAGTCCGGCGGAGTCGGGCGTCGTCGACGCTGAGTGTCGCGCTGGTCGCCGGGAGCCGGTCACCCGGCACCGGCCAGGGTTCCTTCCCGGGAGATTTCACATGCGCAGCGCCAAGGATTTCTTCGCTCCCCTCGCCGTGGGGGCGCCACCCCCGCCTCGCGAGATCCCGTGGCGGCCGTCCCGGATGATTCACTTCTTCGACCCGAGCAACGAGAAGATGGCGGCGAAGCTGCCGCAGATCATCCCCCGGGTCGACGTGCTGCTCGGGAACCTCGAGGACGGGGTCCGAGCGGACAACAAGATCGTTGCCAGGGAGAACCTGATAAAGATCGTCGACGGCGCGGACTTCGGTGAGACGCAGTTCTGGATCCGCCTGAACAGCCTCGACTCACCCTGGGGGCTCGACGACCTGCTCACGCTCGTGCCCGCCATCGGCGAGAATCTCGACGTGGTGATGGTGCCCAAGGTCCAGGGGGCGGAGGACATCCACTATGTGGACCGCCTCCTCGCCCAGTTGGAGGCGAAGGCCGGCCTGTCCCGGCCGGTGCTTGTCCACGCGATTCTGGAGACCGCGCGAGGGGTCGCGAACGTCGAGGAGATCTGCGCGGCAAGTCCCCGCATGCAGGGTCTGTCCCTCGGCCCGGCGGACCTGGCGGCGGACCGGCGGATGAAGACAACCCGTGTCGGCGGTGGGCACCCCGGCTACCTGGTACGCCAGGATCCGCGGCCGGACGACCCGGCGGCTGTCCGAGCCACGTTCCAGCAGGATCCCTGGCACTACACGCTCGCCCGGATGGTAGACGCCTGCGCGGCGAACGGGATCATGCCGTACTACGGGCCGTTCGGTGACATCGCCGACGTCCTCGCCTGCGAGGACCAGTTCCGCAACGCGTTCCTGCTCGGGTGTGTCGGGGCGTGGTCACTGCATCCCGTTCAGATCGACATCGCGAAGAAGGTCTTCAGCCCCGAGCCCGCGGATGTCGAGTGGGCAAAGCGCGTCGTCGCGGCCATGGGCGACGGAACGGGTGCCGTGATGGTGGACGGTACGATGCAGGACGACGCCTCGGTGAAGCAGTGCCGGGTCATCCTCACTCTCGCCACTCGCCTCGCCGCCCGGGACGCGCAGCTCGCGGCGGCCTACGGACTACCCGCGCCGGAGGCACGATGACCGGCACCGCGGCCGCGGGTTCCCCGGGTTCCCCGTCCGCGGGCCGCCCACCCGCCGCGTACCGTCCGCGGCGTTCCGTCCTCTACATGCCCGGGGCCAACGAGCGCGCCATGGAGAAGGCCAGGAATCTGCCGGCCGACGCGCTCATCCTGGACCTCGAGGACGCGGTGGCGCCCGTCGCCAAGGAGCGCGCCCGGGAGCAGGTCTGCGCGGCGGTGGCCGATGCCGCCTACGGCCACCGGGAGGTCACGGTTCGCGTCAACGCCCGCGGCAGCTCCTGGCATGCCGACGACCTGCGCGCCGCGGGACGGGTGGGCCCGGACGCCGTCGTGGTGCCGAAGGTCGAGTCGCCGTCGGACGTCCACGCGATCGAAAAAGGGCTCGAAGCGGCCGGCGCGCCGGACCGCACCATGATATGGGCGATGGTGGAGACACCTGGTGCCATCCTGCGCGCCCAGGAGATCGCCCAGGCGTCGCCGCGGCTCACCGTCCTCGTGATGGGCACCAACGACCTGGCCAACGAGCTGCGTGCCGAATTCGTGCCCGGCCGCGCCCCGCTGCTGACCGGCCTGGGGCTGTGTCTGCTGGCCGCGCGCGCGAGTGGAACCGCGATCCTCGACGGTGTCTACAACGACATCCGCGACGCCGACGGCTTCGCGGCGGAATGCCGCCAGGGCCGCGAGATGGGCTTCGACGGTAAGACGCTTATCCACCCCAACCAGATCGAGACGTGTAACCGCACGTTCTCACCCACTGAGGCCCAGGTCGCGCAGGCCGCGGAGATCGTGCGGGTCTGGGAGGAGGCGCTACGCGAGGGCCGCGGAGTGGCGACCGTCGACGGCCGGCTGATCGAGAACCTGCACGTCGACAACGCGCGCCGGATTCTCGCCGTCAGCGCGGCCATCGCGGGTCTGGCCGACGGCCAGGCGGCCTCCTGACGGTGACCGTTCTGGCGGTGACCGTTCTGGCCGCTTCGACGGCTGTAGGGATGCGACAGCCCCTCCACCGCGGTGGAAGCCACCGCGGTGGAAGCCACCACCGTTCCCTGCCAGCGTGATCCGGACGCTCGGACGCTCGGACGCTCGGACTCGCGGGCGATGTCTCCTGTCGGTCAGTGCAGGGGCCGGTGCGCGGTCTCGGGGAGCCGGCTGAAGACCACGGTGCTGACCAGGGCGACGGCGGTGACGTACCAGCCGAAGGAGGCGGCGTGGCCGATGTCCACGAGGTAGGTGGCGACGTAGGGGCCGGTGCCGCCGAAGAGGGCGACGGAGAGCGCATAGGGGAACCCGATACCGGAGCTGCGCAGGCGCGCCGGGAACAGCTCGGCGACCACCGCGCTCGAGATGCACGACCAGCAGGCGAGGAACACCAGCCCCATGATCTGAACCAGGAGCAGTCTGGTGGTCGAGCCGTCCAGTAGGGCCAGCATCGGAACCGTGCCGACCACGAAGAAGGTGCCGAAGATGAGCAGCATCGGCCGCCTGCCGACGCGGTCCGAGATCGCTCCGAAGACCGGCTGCAGGGCGAGGAAGATGGTCAGCGCGACGACACCGGAGAGCAGGCCGTGCTTGAGGTTGGAGCCCACCGTGATGTTCGCGTACGTCGGCAGATAGGCGGTCCATACATAGAACACCAGGGCCGGGGCCGCGGTCAGCCCGAACACCTGGAGGGATTCCCTGGGGTGCCGGCGGAGGAACTCGAACATGTCGGCACGACGGGCACCGGCCGGCTCGTCCGCCGTCTGGGTGAGGGTCTCCTTGGCGTGCGTCCGGATCCACATGCCGACCATGGCCGCGACCGAGCCGAGCAGGAAGGGGATCCTCCAGCCCCAGCTGGTCATGTTCTGCGAGTCCAGCGTGCTGGCGAGTAAGGCGCTGATCCCGATCGCCGCCAGGTTGGCCGAGGTCGCACTGATGTAGAAGAAGCTCGAGTACAGTCCCCGACGGCCAGCCGGCGCGGACTCGATGAGAAACGCGCTTCCCGCGGCATACTCGCCCCCCGCGGAGGCACCCTGGATCAGCCGGGCCAGCAGGAGCAGTGCCGGGGCGGCGACCCCGACCTGCTTGTAGGTGGGGGCAAGCCCGATGATGAGACTGCCCAGGCCCATGCCCATAATCGTGGTGCTGAGCGTCCTGCGGCGGCCGATCCGGTCGGCGAGAATCCCGAGGATCAGCGCTCCGACCGGGCGGGCGAAGAATCCGACGGCGAAGATCGCTAAGGTCGACATCAGCGGCACCAGGCTGCCTCCCGGGCTGGCCGGGAAGAACTGCGTGGAGAAGTACACCGCAAGCATCGAGTAGATGTACCAGTCGAACCATTCGACGGCGTTGCCGACGGAGGCGGCCAGGAGCTGCCGATAGTGGTTGGTCCGCTCCCGGAGGCCGGTTGTTGCTGTCATCGAAGCGGTCATGGGTTGCTCCCCTGTTGGGCGGGGCCGAGACCACCAGCTCGGAACGTCGAGCTCTGATGGGCCCGGTAACGGGTACGAATTTCCAACAGGATGTGGCGTGCGACACATCGAAGGCTACGGGCGGGATGCCAACGCGGCGCCCTTCGCTTCGTACGCGGCTACGAAACCGGCGGGGCTGCCGTCTCCGCATGGAAGGCCCAGGACAGTTCCACCAGGGTGTCGGTGTCGTCCAGGGACCGCCCGGTCAGCTCCTCGAACCGGGCTAGTCGGTAGCGCAGCGTGTTGACGTGTACATGCAGCGCCTCGGCGGTCCGCGGGATGTTACGGCCATTGGCCAGGTAGCAGCGGAGCGACTCGACGACTTCCTCCCCGAACGCACCGGTGTCCCGGAGCGGCTGGAGGTAGCGGGCCCGCATCAGTGCGGTCACGTCCGCCGCACGCGGCACGGCCACCCGCCAGCCGAGGCTCTCGAGGGTGTGCACGCCCTCGTCGTGGCGCAGTCGGGCCGCGGCCAATACGTCGTTGGCCACCGAGAAGGACGCCGCGACCCGGCCCAGCGGCCCCTCGGGCCCGGCGGCGACCAGCAGCCCCGGGACCGCGGGTGGCGGCCCCGACACGATCCCCACGAGCCGGCCTTGGGAGGGCACCAGGAGCAGGACCATGTTGCTGCGCCGGCACCCCTGGTTGATCAGGTTGAGGGCCTGGTCCAGCTCCGCTTCCGACAGGGTGGCAGTGCACACCGCCCGCAGGCGTGTGTCGCGCCGCACGTGGTAGCGGATGCACCCCTGCTCAATCTGCGTCGGAGACAGGGTGCCGGCGAGCAGCCCGGCGAGCCATTCGTCCCTGCGCCTTCGGTCCGCCACCGCATGCGACAGGCCGTACTCACGGTAGGCGCTCGCCGCACGAGCGGAGAACACGTCACTCAGCTTCCACAGCAGCGAGGTGAGGGTGAGCGACTCGGGGTGGTCGACCCCGAACTCCTGGGCGCGATCCACCAGCCGGTCCTGGATACTCGCTATGCAGATGCGGAAGCCGCCCATGATGTCCTCGATCGGCACGCCCTGCCGGAGCCGTTCCAGCGTTGTGCGCTCGGCCTGCCAGATCTCCGAGCTCGGCGGCACGACGCCCGCCCGCAGGGTGCGGCACGCCAGCACGACGTTGCGGTGGATGCTCGTCACCAGCGCCTCGGTCGGGACCACCTCATAGGCCGGGATCTCGCGCCGGACACGCTTGATCGTGGGATCCACCAGTCCCTCGTCGTGTTCCAGCGCAGCGGTGAGTTCTCGCACACGGTCGTCGGACATCCGCATCATCAGGGGATTATCCTGCCCGGCGGTGTCATCGGCACCCCGGTCCGCGCCCCAATGGCGCGCGTGGCACCCGCGCTTGTCGCGTATGTTCAGGGATCTGTCACCGCTGTTCTATCTCGGATCTTTTGGTGGGTCCAGAATCAAACCCTACCGCTCGCCTAGCCGGCTGTTCCCCGCCGGATCCAGACGATTCCGAAGGCAGGGATCGACGACAGCCACCCGAGGAGATGCAGATGACGACACTGGTCAATCCCCTCCAACATTTCGCTCCAACGTACACGGGAGTCGATGATCTTCCCTGGGTTCCGTTCACGCCTTACACGAACGAGGTGGAATTAAAGATCCTTCATGTGGATCTGATCAAGAGCGAGACGCAAATGCTTCTGCGGGCGCCGGGGGGAGCTTCGCTGGGTGTGCACGACCATTATGGCCGCGTGCTTGTCTACACCGTTCGAGGGAAATGGCGGTACGCGGAGCACGCCTGGGTGTCGGGGCCGGGTGACTTCGTGTACGAGGTCGCCAACAGCAGGCACACGTTCATTGTGGAGCCTGACGAGGGCATCGAGGTGTTCATCTCGGTTGAAGGAGCTATTGCTTTCCTCGGCCCAAGCGACGAGATCATAGGCATCGAGCAGGCCCATACGTTCGCCGAACGATACAACGAGTACTGCAGGAAGCACGGGATCATACCGGTTGACCTGACCAGCTTCGCCCTCTCGTAGCCAGTCGGTTGGTGGGGCCGGTGATCACGCTGGTCCCACCAGTAAGCCTTGCGAGTCCCACCGGCCACCCTGGCCACCCTGGTGAGCCTTGTGCGACCCTCGCCTTCGACGAGTCGCCAGCCGGTCGCTATTCGTACACCACGAGCGTGGATTCCGCTATCGCGACTTACCTGGGCTTCCCCCACGTCTTCCCACTGCTTATGCTTGCGGGCGCGGCGGCCCAGGTTCCCGGTAGGAGGCCATCATGCGAATCTACGAGACGTACGACCTCGTCGATGTACCCCATCGCGACCGTCCTGGACGCTGGGAGGAGATCCTGGGCAGCGCGGTGACGCCATTCCACACTGATGTTCCTCCAGGGCGATTACCCTACCGTGCCTCGATTGAGCGTCGCTGGTTCGATGACATCGCGCTGCTGGATATCGCATGTGATCCGTGCAGGGGTGAACGTAGTCGAAATCTGATCAGCCGGACCAGCGAGGACAATATCGCGATATTCTTCGCTACCGCTGGGACTGAACGGCTTGCCATCGAGGACAAGAAGATTGTTGTCACTCCAGGAAGCTTCGTCATCTGGAACAGCATGCAAAAGGTGCGGTTCGAAGTTGTCGAGCACTTCCGCAAAATTACCCTGGTAATCCCGAGAGTGGCGCTGGAAGAGGTCTTGGAGAGCCCGTGGTTGGAAGCCGACCTCGTGGTGGATGTGAACGCTCCCGCGATTAGGTTGTTGCGCAGCTATGTCGCATCACTTGCCGGCCTCCCGCACGAGGTTCCCGCCCCCACCATAACGGCGGCCCGCAACGCGGCATTGGAGCTGGTGGCCGCGGCGGTGCGCCCCGAGGCCACGTTCACGAGTGCGATCACTGGGGAAGCGCTGCGGCTCGCAGTGGAACGCTGGATAGCTCGAAACCTTGGCCACCGCGACGTCAGCGCCGCCGCGGCGGCCGCTGCGCAGTGTGTGTCTGTCCGCACGCTGCAGCGCAGCTTCGCCGCGACAGGAAACAGCTACAGCGCCGTCGTCCGCTCCCAGCGACTCGCACGAGCCCGCCGGGACCTGATCGAGGGATCATGCTCCATTCAGGCGATCGCCAGCCGTTGGGGTTTTGCGGACACGAGTCACTTCTGTCGAGAATTCAAACGGCTGTATGGTGCGACGCCGACTTGTTACCGTGATTCGGTCGCCTTACCGTTCGCCCACGTGGGAGATCCCGATTTTCGGGACAATCCGGACGGTGGTACGCAGCCCTCCAGAACCGCGTCCCGGACCTCCAGGCCGCATGACTGATCGTGTCGTCCGTCCGGCCGGCACTGGTCCCGGATGTCCAGGACGGGCCGGACCGGCGGCGGGGCAGGTCGGGTCGGATCAGGTCGGGTTGGGTCGGTTTGGATCAGGTCGGGTTGGGTCGGATCAGGCGGGGCGAGCGGCCGGTTGGCCCAGCCAGCGTCGCACCAGACCGGTCAGAAGCAGGATCACGGCCGTTCCGACCACTTCAATGATCACATTCGCGAGCAGGTGACTCATCGTGTAACCTCCCAGGCGTACCGTGTCGCGCCCCGACCCTGGTCGGGGCGCGCCAGACCGCCACGAGGCGGGCGGTCTGTACTTCCGGGTGACACGGTGCGGGTCGCAGATGAACAGAAAGTGAGCGATTCCGTTCGGTTGTATGGCCAGAGGGTGAACCCGCTCGTTTGTCGCGGTCCGTGACTGTCCGACGAACCGCCAGGTCAGCCCATGTGGGGGCCTGCTGCGGGGTGGACTCGGCCCGATCCGGCCGAACCCCGATCGGACCAGGTCGATCGGACCAGGTCGATCGGACCAGGTCGGAGGATCGGAGAAGGCGGGGACGCCGTCACCCAGCATCCGCCCGCATTTCACCCTTCGCTACGGTGAAGCCGTGGTCGGGTATGCGTGGATGACGCGAACAGGCCGGGCGCGGAGCCGGCAGACCAATCGTCGTTCGGCGTGGCCTCCGGACCCGGCGGCCTCGCCGGACGGGCTGAACGGACCGGATGGACCGGATGAACCGGACTCGTCTGGCTCGTGGGCCAGGTCGGCGCGTCGATGAACTTCTTCGAGGGAACGGTCCTCGGTCTCGTTCAGGGGCTCACCGAGTTTCTCCCGGTCTCGTCCAGCGCCCACCTGCGCATCGCTGCCGCGCTCGCCGGCTGGGAGGACCCGGGCGCCGCGTTCACCGCCGTGACCCAGATCGGCACCGAGACCGCCGTGCTGATCTACTTCCGCAGGGACATCGCCCGCATCGTGGCGGCGTGGGCGCGCTCGCTCACCCGCCGGGAGATGCGTAAGGACCCCGACGCCCGGACGGGCTGGCTGGTCATCCTCGGCACCCTTCCGATCGGCCTGCTCGGGGTGACGCTGCAGGACGCCATCGAGGGTCCGTTCCGCGACCTGCGGCTGATTGCCACGACGCTGATCGTGCTCGGCCTGATCCTGGGCGGCGCGGACTGGTACGCCTCGAAGGGGCGGCCGCAGGGTCGTCATTCGCCGCTCCGCCCGCGCAAGGTGCTTGAGGACTTGTCGGTGCGTGACGGGCTCCTCTATGGTCTCGCTCAGTCTGCCGCGCTGATCCCCGGCGTCTCCCGGTCCGGTGCGACGATCAGCGGGGGCCTGCTTCTCGGCTATACTCGCGAGGCTGCGGCCCGGTACTCCTTCCTGCTGGCGATGCCGGCGGTGCTGGCGTCCGGGGTCTTCGAGCTGCGTTCCATCGGTGGGAAGGATGCCGACGTCGCCTGGGGCCCGACGATCCTCGCCACATTCGTGGCGTTCGTCACCGGCTACGCCGCGATCGCATGGTTCCTGCGGTACATCTCGACGCGCAGTTTCGCGCCCTTCGTGCTGTATCGCGTGGGGCTGGGGCTGCTGCTGTTCTCCCTGCTGGTCGGGGGTGCCCTCAGCCCCGACGCCGGTGCCCCCCCGGGCTGAACGGGCGGGGAGCCCCCAGGCGCGACCCACGCGCCTACGGCCGTCAACTACGGTGAGGGTCGGCGGTCCGCGTGTGCAGACGGTGGAGGCATCTACGGGACATATCCAAACGAGTCCGAGACCCGCCCGAGGTCGGTCGGGAAACCGATAACGATTCCGCTGCCAAGCCTCCGGCAGCGGCCGCGACGGAGCGTGGAGGGACACCATGGTTCGGCGAGGGGCCGCGGGAGCGCGGCTGTCTCCGGGACGGCTCGACGACCGGAACCCGGCGCCTCCCAGCGATTCCGCGTCCGCCGCCGGGGCCGGGTCCGGACCCATCGCGATCGGTCGATCCGCCGCTGGGTTGACCGCCGCCGAGGTCGCCGAACGCCTCGCGGACGGCCGCGTCAACGACGTGCCGGTCCGCTCCAGTCGCTCGCTGCGCGACATCATCCGTGCGAACGTCCTCACCCGGATCAACGCGATCATCGGTGTTCTACTGGTCTTCGTCGCCATCGTCGGTCCATTCCAGGACGCCCTGTTCGGCGGCGTGATCATTGTGAACACCCTGGTCGGCCTGTTCCAGGAGCTGCGGGCGAAGCGCACCCTGGACCGGCTCGCCGTGGTGGGGGAGTCCCGGCCCGTCGTGCGGCGTGACGGTGTCACCCGCGAGCTCCCCGCCGCCGAGATCGTGCTGGACGACGTGATTGAGCTCGGCGCCGGCGACAAGATTCCCGTCGATGGTCTGGTCCTGACGGCCGATCACCTGGAGGTCGACGAGTCGCTGCTCACCGGCGAGGCGGATCCGGTGCACAAGCAGCCCGGTGACATCGTCATGTCGGGCAGCTTCGTCGTCGCGGGGTCGGGGGCGTTCCGGGCGACCCGGGTTGGCCGCGAAGCCTACGCGGCCCGGCTCGCCGAGGAGGCGAGCCGGTTCACCCTGGTGCGCTCCGAGCTGCGGGGCGGCATCAGCACCATTCTGCGGGTCGTCACCTGGATGATTATTCCGGCCGGCATCGCGCTGATCGTCAGCCAGGTGGTCGTTAACGACGACGACCTGCCCGAGGCCATCCGCCGGATGGTCGCCGGACTCGTGCCGATGGTGCCGGAGGGCTTGGTGTTGCTTACGTCGGTCGCCTTCGCGGTCGGCGTGGTACGGCTGGGCCGGCGGCAGTGCCTGGTGCAGGAACTGCCCGCGATCGAGGGGCTGGCCCGCGTCGACGTCGTCTGTCTGGACAAGACCGGCACCCTCACCGAGGCTGCGATGGACGTCGTGGAGCTGCGGATCGTCGAGCCGGGCACCGGCGCCGCCGTTGGGGCAGGCGTGGCCGCAGCGCCGGGCACCCTCGTGCCGAGCGTGCTCGGCGCCCTCGGCGCGGCCGACAGCCGGCCGAATCCGAGCATGCAGGCGATCATCGATGCCTATCCCGCCCCGCCGGGCTGGCAGGTGCGGGCGGACGCGCCGTTCTCCTCGGCGCGCAAGTGGAGCGGCGCGACCCTCGCCGCCGTGGGCGGGACCGAGGGCACCTGGCTGCTCGGCGCGCCCGACGTGCTGCTGGCGGCCGGTGACCGGGTGCTCGCCACCGTGGACGAGTACGGGGCGCAGGGCCTGCGGGTGCTGCTGCTCGCCCGGTTCGGCGCGTCGCTGGCGGACGCGCTGGCGGACCCGGCGACGGTGCCGGCCGGCGTCGTCCCGGTGGCGCTCGTGGTCATCGCCCAGCGGCTGCGGGCGGATGCCCCGGATACCCTGCGGTACTTCGCCGAGCAGAACGTCGCCGCCAAGATTCTCTCGGGGGACAACGCGCTGTCGGTCGGCGCGGTCGCCCGCACGCTGGGGCTGCCCGGCGCCGACGATCCCGTTGACGCCCGCACGCTGCCGACCGACCGGGCCGCGCTCGCCGACGCCCTGGAGAGCCACTCGATCTTCGGGCGGGTCAGCCCGCAGCAGAAGCGGGAGATGGTCGCGGCGTTGCAGTCGCGGGGGCACATCGTCGCGATGACCGGCGACGGCGTCAACGACGTCCTGGCGCTCAAGGACGCCGACATCGGCGTGTCGATGGGATCCGGCAGTCAGGCGACCCGCGCGGTCGCCCAGATCGTGCTGCTGAATAACAGCTTCGCGACGTTGCCGTCTGTGGTCTCCGAGGGACGGAGGGTCATCGGCAACATCGAACGGGTCGCGAACCTGTTTCTGACCAAGACCGTCTACTCGGTCCTGCTCGCGATCGTGGTTGTGATCACGCAGGTGCCGTACCCGTTCCTCCCTCGGCATCTCACGCTTGTCGGGTCGCTGACGATCGGCATCCCGTCGTTCTTCCTGGCGCTGGCACCGAACACCGAGCGGGCGCAGCCGGACTTCGTCGGTCGGGTGCTGCGCTTCGCCCTTCCCACCGGGTTGCTCGCCGCCGCGGCGACGATGACGTCCTACCTGCTGGCCCGGTCGCATTTCTATGGTCATGACCTGGAGGCCGAAACCTCGATGGCGACGCTGACGCTGTTCGGAGTCGCGCTGTGGGCACTGGCGATCGTCGCCCGTCCGTACACCTGGTGGCGCATCGCGCTCGTGCTGACCATGGCGGTCGCGTTCGCGCTGGTCCTGGCTATCCCCTCCGGCCAGGAGTTCTTCCAGCTCTCCCTGGTGGGGACGACCGGGCCGTGGACGGCGGTCGGCATCGCCGTGGCGGCGGCGGTCCTGCTCGAACTCGTGTGGGTGATCACCCGCCGTCAACTGACGGCGGTGGCCGCGCGGGTGGACCTGGAAACGGCGCGCCGCCCGTCGGTTCCGCAGAGCAACGTGCGGACCCTGCCCGCGGTGCGTGCCGAGGGTGCGCCTGCCGACGGCCCGCGGTCCGCGGCGGTCGTCCGTCCGGGGGCGGTCGTCCGTCCGGGCGGGAGGGCCGCGGCATCCGGTCCCGACGGCCCGCGGCCGACGCCGTAGCCGGGGTTTCTCCCCGGCCTGCTTATCCGGAGGTTTCGGCCTCAGCGTTGGTCTCGTCTCCGGGGGTGGGCGAGGTCGTGCGTGAGGTGGTGGCTGTCGAGGTGGTGGTGGCTGTCGAGGTGGTGGTGGCTGTCGAGGTGGTGGTGGCCGCGGACGGCGTGCGCCGGGCTGGGCCGGCGGCGAGCTGGGCGAGGTAGGCGTTGTACGCGTCGAGTTCGGCGTCGACGTCACCAGCGGCGGCGATGCGCCGCTCCCGGGTCCGCGCCTGCCGCTCGTCCAGCCGGGACCACTGGATGGCCAGCACGATCAGCACGACGAAGGTGGGAATCTCGCCGAACGACCAGGCGATGCCCCCGGCGGTCCGCTGGTCGCTGAGCGGTGAGACGCCCCAGGGCCGGACCAGGCGGTCGTACCAGCCCGAGCCGAGCAGGGCCGACGTGCTCATGATGGTCAGGCCGAGGAAGGCGTGGAACGGGACGACCGCCAGCAGCATCAGGACGCGGCCGGGATGCGGCAGCCGGCGGGGGAGCGGGTCGGTCCCGATCAGCAGCTCGAAGAACAGCACGCCGACCGCCAGGAAGTGCACGTTCATGTACAGGTGGCCGAGATGGTTGTGCATGAGAGTCGACAGCAGCGAGCTGAGGTAGAGCACGTAGAGGCTGCCGGCAAAGTTCGCCGTCACGAGCAGCGGATGGGTCAGGATGCGTACCGGCCAGGACCGCAGCGTCCTCAGCAGCCATTCGCGTGGTCCGGTGCGGTGCGGAGCCGTCGCGGGCCGCATCGCCCGCAGCGCCAGAGTCACCGGCGCGCCGAGCACCAGCGGGAGCGGGGCCAGCATGCTGAGCAGCATGTGCTGGCTCATGTGCACGCTGAGCAGGACCGGCCCGTACAGCCCGAGTCCGCTTGACGTGGCGACCACGACGACGAGCAAGCCGGCGAGCCAGGCAATGGTGCGCCCAAGCGGCCAGTGGGCGCCGCGTGCCCGTAGCCGGCGTAGGCCGGCGAGGTAGAGCAGGGCGGCGGTGACCGCGCCGGCGAGGAAGACCCAGTCGATGTGCCAGTCGGTGGCGAGCCGCGCGGCGGTGACCGGTGGGGGCATCGGGTATCCGAGCAGCGTCTGGGTCGGATCGTCGGGAACGAGTGCGTCGTTCACCGGCGGCGCCGTGCGTGACAGTCCGACGGCCAACCCGACCGTGGCCGTGAGAACGGTGAGCTCCACGCCGGCGATGCGCAGGAAACGAGCGACCGCGGTAGTCCTGTCGGTGCCGGTCTGGTCGGTGGTGCCGGTCTGGTCGGTGG
>NZ_JDWE01000015.1:0-18847 GCF_000685765.2 Frankia sp. BMG5.23 | reverse complement strand
GGTGCCGGTCTGGTCGGTGGTGCCGGTCTGGTCGGTGGGCGTCGTCACCGTGAGCCCGGCGACGACCCGGCGGCGCACCAGACCACCGAGCGTGACGGCGGCCAGCAGGCCCGCGGCCTTGAGCAGGACCAGCAGGCCGTAGCGGGTGTCCCACAACGGGGTGAAGCCGCCGAGCCGCAGGGCCGCACCGGCGATCCCGCTGATTGCCGTGACGGCCGCCGCCCCGGCCGCGAACCGGCTGTACCGGCGCAGCGCCGGGCCGAACAAGCTCGCCGGCAGCCGCACCGCGGTGAGCAGGCCGAGTAGACCACCCACCCATGCCGTGGCCGCCAATACGTGCACGCCGAGGGCCACCACGGCGATCGCATGATCGCCGGACGTAGCGGCGTGGCCAACCAGGATCGGCGGCACGATGCCGGCGACCGCGACAGCGAGCAGGGCCCCGGTCGCGGTCGTCGTCGTGACTGTACGGCCGATCACCGCGATGACGGCAGCCAGGGCCGCCACGACGAGTAGCGCCCGGCCCTGGGAGGTGGTGGAGACGAAGGAGCGCAGCGAGGAGACATCCAGGACGTCGCCGGCCGGGCGCGCGGAGATCTCGGACAGGGTGAACAGCAGCTCCACGAGGGTGGCCAGCATCCACAGAGCCGCGGCGTTCGCCGCGTACCGGCCGCACCGCCGGGCCGTGGGCGACAGGATGCCCACCCGGGACCCGTTGCCGGCCGCACCGTGTTTCGCCGGAAGAAGGACGGCGGCCGTGAGAAGCCACCCGATCGTCCCCACGGCGGCGATCCTGCCGACCAGATGGGCGAACGGCAGTGCCCAGTAGGTGAGCGTGCCGGACGAAGGCAGACCGGGCAGCCGCAGGGGGCCTGGCCCGAAACCGACGACCAGGGCCAGTGCCACGCATCCGGCCGCGACGGCGACGGGCGCCATCCGTCCGACCGCCGCCGTCCGTCCGCCAGCCGAGGGGGAGCGGCTGGCGGGGATGGTCCTGGTGAGAGCGGCGGCATGCGGAGGAGCGGCCGGAGCCGTGGGCGTGGTGGGGTCTGCGGGCGTGGTGGGGTTGTTCGTTATGGCGGGGTTTTTCCTGGCGGCGGGGGTGTCCATGGGGTCAGCGCGCTCCGGAGTGACGTCGCCGCAGGGCGAACAAGGTACCGCCACCGAGCGTGAGGATACCGGCGATCACGACAGGGAGTATCCAGCCACCGCCACCGCCACCGCCACTGCTCCCGCCCCCGCCGTCCGCGGGTCCCGTATCGGCCGTGACGGCCGTGACGGCCGTGACGGCCGCGGACGGGGCCGGCGCGGCACCCGTGGTCGGACTCGCGGTGGCTGCCGGGGTCGGCGTCGTGGTGACCGGAGACGGGGGCGGGGATCCCTCCTGGCCCGCGGACGCCGTGCTGCCGGCAACGGTGAAGGCGAACTCGCCGCCGACCGGATGACCGTCCTCGGACACGACCCGATAGGCCACCGTGTAGCGACCGTCGCGGAGAGCGGTGAGGCCCTGGTGGACGGTGCCGCCCTCGACGCGGGTGGCACCGGCGGTCACGCCGGCGCCGTCGGCCGCCGTGACGGCGACGTTCGTGTAGCGCGGGGACACCGGCTCGTTGAATGTCAGGATGATCTCATGTGGCGGGGCGGTGAGAGTGCTGTCCGCCACCGGGGTGGTGGTGACCAGACGTGAATGCGCCGATGCGGGGGTGGCCAGTCCGAGCAGGAGCGCCGGGACGAGCGCCGCTGCGAGGCCAAGCGTCACAACCAGGCTGATCGCAGCGGCAAGGCTGGTGGGCCCCGTGCCGCCCGTACCACCGGTGGCGTGGGCGGCACCGGTGAGGTCGGCGAACCGGGTGCCGCCCCTCCCCGGGACTGCCGTGCGCCGTCTCTCAGTCGGCCTCGCCTCTGGTCGCACCCAGCAGATTCTACGCGCCGTAGAAACGTGGCCACCGCGTCCGATCCAAGATAATCAACAATGTTGACGTCCTCCCGCGACGCGTATGTTCCGCTCACTGTTTTCGCTGCCGTTGCTGCTGACGACCGGCCTCGGCTCATCGGCCGAGGCCGGTGGCGGGCCGGCGGTCAGCTGCCGCTGTCGTGGTCCACCGGAGCCGGCCGTGGATGATCGGGAAGGACGATCGGCGCGACGAGCACGGTGTCATGGCCGTCCGCGGTGGTCACGAGCGCGGGCCAGAGGCCGTCGTTGACGCAGTTCTTCGCGAATTCGCTGGCCCGGGCCGGGGGAGAGGCCAGGGACACGAATCGGCCCTCGGTCGTCGCGAGGAGCAGGTGCGCGCCGATCAGGGAGTGCCGCATTGCCTGTTCCCGGTGCCGCCGGCGGCGCGCCTCAAGGGAGACGTGATCCATCGCTTCCTCGGCCGGAAGATGCCAGCCCGAGGTGTTCACCAGTTCCGCCCGGAGCCGGACCAGGCGATGTGCTCCGGTCTCCCCGGTCTGATGTGCCCAGGTCTGCAGTCCGGCGTTCAACCGCAGCTCTCCCTGCACGGCCCAGCTGTCCCAGGTGATGCGGGTCGGTTCCGCCTCGCCGTGGCCGCTCACGGTCTCCACCCGCCGACCGGAGGGGGCGCTGAACCGGACGGTGTGGGGTGGTCCGAGTCCCGCCGAGACGCCACCGCTCGCCGGACCGGCCAGCTCCCATGGATTTGGCCGTGGCGCGCTCAGGCGGGGCAGCCAGTTCCGCCGCGGCCCCGCGGCGGTCGGTACCGCGCTGCCGGGAGGCGCCGCCAACAGGTCCGTGACCGTCACCACATCGTCGACCTGGCGCGGGACGAACTCGTCCCAGCCGCGGGGCTCGGCATCTCCCGCAGGCCGGCCGCCTGGTGGAAAGCGGCCCCCGTCCCCGGGGCCACGATCCACGAAACGGACCGTCATCTGCAGGTAGCGCACCCGGACTCGCAGCGTGACGTCGGGGATGGCGGCGGGGCCGCACTCCAGGAGACACTCCGCGTGGGCGTGCGAACGCTCCTCCGGGTGGGCGAGGGCATAGCACGGTGGGGTCAGCACCCCGATCCGCCGGTCCGAGCCGCGTGTGATGGCGCGGTCGGGACGGATGGGCTCCTCGCGGTAGATCTCGGCGTCCGCGATCGCCGCGGTCTGGTTGAACGGCGAACGAACCGTCATTGCATCCCCCTGCCCTGGATGGGTCTGGCCCGGACGGACGAACGGATGAGCTAGAGAACGGCGATCGCCTCCCCGGCGTGAACCAGCACGGCATCACCGGGATGGGCGTCAACCAGGGCGATGCCCACCTCCTCCGTTCCGGCGGGAGTGCGGACGACGGCGAGGGCTCCGGGCAAGAGGCGGATGACCTCCGCCTCGATGGTCTCCTCCGACCGGGCGATGCGCCCGGCCGCCTCACATACCGGCGCGGCCGGACCGGGATGGACCGAGGCCAGCTCAGCCTCCATCGCGGCCGGTCGGCCCGCGCTCGTGCCGGCGGCCATGCCGACGGTTTTGACGGTGGTCCTGGTCGTGGTCGACGCGGCTGACCTGCCGTGAGCGACTGAGCCGGAGGGGTGGCGCCGGGCGTCCCCCGACTCGGCGTGCCTGGTGCCGACCTGTGCGTTCTCGCCGTCCATCGTCGTAACCATCCTCGGGAAGGCTGGCTTCGCCGCAACCGTACGACTCAGAGCCTGATCACACCACCCGGCTACGACGACTACACGACGTATCGATGCCGGTGTCCGAAACATCAACCTGCCGGGACGTCTTCCCCCGGCTCCATCCCCGGACGGGCAGGCTTCATCCCCGGACGGGCAGGGAGTGGTGGCGCCGAACGGGCATCCGGGGCACGGGTAGATCGGGCAGCATGGACGGTGTGAGGGACGGTGCGCGACAGCAGGCGGCGGGTGGCGGGGGCGAGGCGTTCGACCGGCTCTGCTCGCTGGTCGCGGCCGGCGGGGTCGCGGTGGTGACCGGTGCGGGGATCTCCACCGACTCCGGTATTCCGGACTATCGGGGTCCGAACGGGGCACTGCGCCGTCACACCCCGATGACGTACCAGGAGTTCACCGATGATCCCGCGGCCCGGCACCGCTACTGGGCCCGCAGCCATGCAGGGTGGCGGCGGGTGGCCCGGGCGGAGCCGAACCCGGGCCACCGGGCACTGGCCCGGTTGGAGCAGGACGGCCTGGTGACCGGCGTCGTGACGCAGAACGTTGACGGCCTGCACCAGCGCGCCGGCTCACGGCGCGTCATCGATTTGCACGGTAGGCTGTCGCGCGTGCTGTGTCGCGGCTGCGGCGACGTGAGCCCTCGCCTCGAGCTCGACCAGCGTCTGCGGGCGGTCAATCCCGGATTCCATGTCGGCGCCGCGCAGACCAACCCGGACGGCGATGTCACGCTCCCCGACGACATGGTCGCCGCCTTCGTCATGGTGGGCTGCCGCCGGTGTGGCGGTGACGAGCTGGAACCGGACGTGGTGTTCTTCGGTGCGACCGTGCCGCGGCCGCGTGTCGCGGAGGCGCTCCGGCTGGTCGAGGGGGCCAGGGCGCTGCTGATCCTCGGGTCGTCGCTGACGGTGATGTCCGGCTACCGGTTCGTGCTCCGTGCGGCGGAGCTCGACATCCCGGTCGCGATCGTCAACCAGGGTCCGACTCGGGGGGACAGCCGCGCGGCCGTCCGAGTCGACGCGCCTCTGGGCCTGCTGCTTCCCCGTCTCGCCGCCGCCGTGACGCCCCCGTCCGCCCGTTCTCCCGTCCCGTTACCCGCTATGCGCTCGCTCGCATTCCCGGGGGACTACCCCCGGGAGCTGTGAGGATGGGGAGGATGCGATCGGTTTCCCATGCCTACCCGGGCGACCTCACGTTCCGCCGTGCGACCGAGGCCGACGTCGCGGCGATCGTTGAGCTCGTCGAGTCCGCGTACCGGGGGGAGTCCAGTCGCGCGGGGTGGACCACCGAGGCCGACCTGCTCGCCGGGCGGCGCACCGACGCCGCCGCGGTCGGCGCGGCACTGGCGGCGCTGGACAGCGTGGTGCTGCTCGCGCAGGACCCGGACGGAGCCCTCCTCGGCTGCTGCCACGTGGAACGACGGGTCGAGCCACCGGCCCGGTCGGAGCACGCGGCGACCGAGGTGACCGATGCGACCGAGGTGACCCGGTCGGGGTATGCCACCCACGGGCAGGCTGACGCGGAGCGGTGTGGCCCGGATGTATCACCGTTGATCGGGTCCTACTTCGGCATGTTCGCGGTAAGCCCGACCCGCCAGGGCAACGGGCTCGGCGACACTCTGCTGCGGCTCGCCGAACGGCACGCCGTGACGGCCTGCTCCGCGGCCTGGACGGACCTGCTGGTCATCGCCCAACGGGCCGAGCTGATCGCCTGGTATCAGCGGCGCGGATACGTCCTGACCACCAGAACGAGCCCGTTCCCCTACGACGACGAACGGTTCGGCCGGCCGCTGCGACCAGATCTCTACTTCGTCGTCCTCCGCAAGAGGTTCGGCGACCGCCCGGGGTTCAGCGACCGCTGAGCGTGCCGGACCGTCCGTGCCGGACCGTCAGCGTGTCTCCGGCGAGGTCGACGACCACCGCGGAACCGTCGTCGACCTCACCGGCGATCATTTCCCGCCCGATCCGGGTCTCCACCTCGCGTTGCAGGTAGCGGCGCAGCGGGCGGGCGCCATGGACCGGGTCGTAGCCCTGACGGGCGATGAACATCCGGGCCGGCTCGGTGATGTCCAGGGTGATGCGCCGATCCGCCAATCGGGCCCGCAGGTCGTCCACCAGCAGGTCGACGATCCGCTCGATCTCGGGCAGGGTCAGCGGGGAGAACAGCACGACCTCGTCGAGCTGGTGGAGGAACTCGGGCCGGAACGCCCGGCGCAGGTCGGCCGTGATCCGAACGCGGACCTCGGGCCCGGCTGTCCCCTCGGCGTCCGGACCGCCGGTGAGCCGTTCGGACCCCACACCGGAGGTCAGGATGACGACGGTGCCACGGAAGTCGACGGTGCGTCCCCGGGCGTCGGTGAGCCGACCGTCGCTCAGGACCTGCAGCAGGATGTTGAGGACGTCGGCGTGTGCCTTCTCGATCTCGTCGAACAGCACCACCGCGTAGGGCTTGCGTCGTACCGCCTCGGTGAGCTGCCCGCCCTCGACGAGCCCGGTCTGGCCGGGTGGGGCGCCCAGCAGCCGGCCGACGCTGTGCCGCTCCTGGTACTCGCCCAGGTCGATGCGGATCAGACTGTCCTCGGAGTCGAACAGGGCCGTCGCCAGGGCCCGGGCCAACTCGGTCTTCCCGATCCCCATCGGCCCGAGGAAGAGGAATGACCCGATCGGGCGGCGCGGGTTCCCGATGCCCGCGCGGGCCCGGAGCACCGTGTCGGCGACGAGCCGCACCGCCTCGTCCTGTCCGACGACCCGGGCGCGCAGGACCTGGTCGAGGCGTCGCAGCTTCTCCCGTTCCCTCTCGAGGAGCCGGGCCACCGGGATCCCCGTCCAGCGGGAGACCAGATCGGCGATCTCGTCGGCGGTCACCATCTCGCGCAGCAACCGGTGGCCGCCCCGCTGGGGGGTGAGCCGTTCGGACTCGTCGGCGAGCCGCCGGTCCAGTTCGGGCAGGCGGGTGTGGCGCAGCTCCGCTGCGGTCCCCAGGTCGTGTGCCCGTTCGGCATCCTCGGCCCGCCGCCGGGCCTGTTCGATCTCCTCCCGCAGCCCCCGGACCCGCCGAATGGCCTGGCGTTCGGCCTCCCACCGCGCGCGCATCGTGTTCGCCGCGGCCCGCACGTCGGCGAGTTCCCCACGGAGCTGGTCCAGTCGGGCGATGCTCGCCGGATCGGATTCCTGCGCGAGTGCGGCCTCCTCGATCTCCAGCCGGACCACCCTACGGGTGATCTCGTCGAGGCCGGTCGGCATCGAGTCGATGTCGGTGCGCAGCATGGCGCCCGCCTCGTCGACGAGGTCGATCGCCTTGTCCGGCAGGAAACGGTCGCTGATGTACCGATGGGACAGCACCGCCGCCGAGACCAGGGCCGCGTCGGCGATCCGAACCCCGTGGAAGATCTCCAACCGTCCTCGCAGCCCGCGCAGGATGGAGATGGTGTCCGCCACCGATGGCTCGTTGATTATGACGGTCTGGAACCGGCGTGCGAACGCGGGGTCGGACTCGATCTGCCGGCGGTACTCCTCGAGTGTCGTCGTCCCGATCAGGTGCAGGTCGCCGCGGATCAGCAGCGGCTTGAGCACGTTGCCGGCATCCGTCTTCCCTTCGGCGGCACCCGCCCCCAGGACGGCGTGCAGTTCGTCGACGAACAGCAGGATCCGCCCTTCGGATGCCGTGACCTGGGCCATGACCGCCTTGAGTCGTTCCTCGAACGCACCGCGGTGCGCCGTCCCGGCCGCCAGCGCGCCCAGGTCGAGCTGGAACACCCTCCTGTTCCGCAGGCTGTCCGGAACGTCCCCGCGGAAGATCCGGTCGGCGAGGCCCTCGACGATCGCGGTCTTGCCGACTCCGGGGTCGCCGAGCAGCACGGGATTGTTCTTCGTCCGGCGGGACAGGATCTGGATCACTCGGCGGATCTCGGCGTCCCGCCCGATCAGGGGGTCGAGGCGGCCGTTGCGGGCGTCGACGACGAGGTCGCGTCCGTACTTCTCCAGCGCGTCGTCCGTGGCCGTCGGCGAGGCGGAGATGATGCGCCGGTCTCCGCGCACCCGGGTCAGCGCGATGAGCAGCCGTTCCCGGGTCAGACCCTGCTCGTGCAGGATCCGGCCGGCCGGTGTCGTGGGTCCCTCCTCGAGCAGGGCCAGCAGCAGGTGTTCGACCGAGATGTACTCGTCGCCGAGGCGGTGTGTCTCCCGTTCGGCGGCGTCGAGGGCCCTGGACAGCCGCTGCGTCATGTACACCTCGCCCGGTCGGACCCCCGGTCGGACCCCCGGTCCGGACACCCGCGGTCTGCGCTCCAGCTCCGTCTCCACCGCACCGGTGAGGGCGGGTGGGGTACCACCCGATGCGACCATGAGGCGCGGGACCAGCCCGTCCGGCTGCTCGACAAGCGCGGCGAGCAGATGTTCCCCGTCGACCTCGGTGTGGCCGAATCGCATCGCCCTGGTCTGGGCCGCCTTCAGCGCGTCCTGGGCGCCCTCGGTCAGCTTGGTCAACTTCATCGGTACTCCTCGCCGGGGCCGTCACGGCCGGGGCCATCGCGGCCGGGGCCGTCGCGATGGCCCCGGCCGCGCTGTTCGAGCTCGTCGATGCGGTCGCGCAGGTCCAGCACGACGCCGGTGGCCGCATAGGTAATGCCGAGGTCGCGGCGCAGCCGTTCGATACGCACCGCCCGCCCGACCGCGCGGATCGGCAGCCACCACTGCCCTGCCCGGTCGACGCGCACGTCGAGCAGGCCGAGGGCGACCAACCGGCGGACGATGTCCGGACCCAGCCGGGTGAGCAGGCAGAAGGAGTCCAGTCCGAGAAGATCCAGACCGGGTTCGACGCCGCCCGGGTGGGTGATCCGGGTGACCGGGACGGTCGGGCCGGGATCGCTTCCGACTGCCCATCCCACGATTACCTCCTGCTGATGGATACCTCTTGCTGATGGGCCGATCCGGTGGTCCCCGTCCGCATGGGAGATGTGGAGGGCCGGTCCGGAGGAGCGCACCGCCCGTGCGGCGGAGACCTGGCCTGGGCGCGGGTACGGTCGAGCCAGATCATCTCCGGGTAGTGGTCCGATTACCCATGTGACCGTAGGTCGGATCCGAGGGCGTTCGCAACCAGAGGTGACGACTCAACGACGGATAGGTGTGGTCTCCGGGGATGGCCGCGCTTGCCAGGCGCCTGCGGGCACGACGTCCGATTTCCGCCAGCATGCGAGGCGGGACTCGTCGAGAGTGGGTGGAGTGATGACGGACCAGAGCCGCTACGAGGCGCTGCGTAGCCGGGACGCGCGCTTCGATGGCGCGTTCTTCTCCGCCGTCACCACCACCGGCATCTACTGCCGCCCGAGTTGTCCAGCCATCACGCCGAAGCGGGAGAACGTCCGGTTCTTTCCGACGGTACCGGGTCGAGAACGGGCAGGCGTGGTCGATCCTGGCATTGCGCGGCCAGGGTGTGCAGTTCGGCGGCGTTCTCGAACGTCAGCATCCAGGGGTAGCAGCGGCGTCCGAGAGTCCAGCTGGGACGGTCCCAGTGGTTGCCGGGTCGGTCCAGGCCGGCGAAGCGGTGCCAGTCGTCGACGACTGGGTCCGCGGTGCGCGAGGTGGTCAACCTCGCTGTCAGCGACACCGCTAGGGACGGCTCGCGGGCAGCAGCGGCGCGGTGCGCAGCAGCGCCAGCAGCGGGCGGACCTCGTCGGGCACCGGCTCGGAGAACGTCCGCACCGCGTGCTCCCCGGCCCGGTCGATCTCCAGGGTGTAGACGAACCGGTCCGCGCCGACGTCGCGCTGCTCCCGGGCCTCGGTGGAACCCCGAGCCTCGATGGAATCTACCTGACCGGCATCCGCGGCGTCCGTTGTGGCCACGAGACCGCCGCGGTGCACCGCCTCGCGGGCCAGGCGGCGCAGGTTCTCGGCCTCCTGCTCACTGAGATCGACCGTGTCCAGACCGCGGCGCACGCTGCGCCCGAGAAGCCCACCGGAACGCTCCAGCACGACCCGTACACGTTCCGCGGTGCGCGCCATGAGCCATATTGTGCGCCGTCAGCCGTCAGCCGTCAGCCGTCAGCCGTCACACGCGCCGGGCGTACATGATGACGGCGACGCCGAGCAGGCAGATCGCGGCTCCGGCGAGGTCGTAGCGGTCGGGTCGGAAGCCGTCGACGGCCACGCCCCAGAGCAGGGAACCGGCGACGAAGACCCCGCCGTAGGCGGCGAGGATCCGGCCGAAGTGCGCGTCCGGTTGGAGGGTCGCGACGAAGCCGTAGGCGGCCAGGAACCCGATCCCGAGCCCCACCCAGACCGGCCCGCGGTGCTCGCGCACGCCCTGCCACACGAGCCAGGCACCACCGATCTCCGTGACCGCGGCCACCACGAACAGCAGCAGGGACCGGACGACGCCCACGTGCGTCACGATAGTCAGTATCCTCCCGGCATCGTCATCCTTCCGGCATCGCTCTGCGGCCTCGGAATCCTGTGGCCGGAATCTCGTCGTTACCGCGTCCGTGTTTTCACCCCGTCCGCACCGCGTAGTGTCGCATGGGTACACCGCTCTTTTTCGATGGTTTCCGATGGTAGGACGTCCTGCGATCTTCGGGTGGGGAGGGGTGCTCGGTATGAATGTCGTACGGGATCCGGAACTGATTACCGGCGGGCCGATGCGGCGGCTCGAACCGGATTCGGTGGACGGTCTCGCTCCGCATCGTTTTCCTGGCGCGTTCGGGGAGAACACCTCACCCGCGGCGGGTGAACTCAACGACGGCGGCATCCGACTGCTCGCCCCCGATGGTTCGCTGGTCGCCGATTCTCGGTTCTCGGTGCTCGCCGACCACGAGCTGCGCATGGAATTCTACACCTCCATGGTCCTGGCCCGCCGGCTGGACGAGGAGGCCACGGCCCTGCAACGTCAGGGTGAGCTGGTCCTGTGGATCCCGCTGCGGGGGCAGGAGGCTGCGCAGGTCGGATCCGCCGCGGCCGCGCGTCCCCGGGATTACCTGTTCCCCAGTTACCGGGAACACGCGGTCGCCTGGCACCGCGGTGTCCCGGCGGTCGAGGTGATTCGGCTGCTGCGGGGAGTGAGTCACGATGGCTGGGACACGCACCGTCACAATATGGCTAATTACACGATTGTTCTGGCGGCCCAGACGCTGCACGCCGTCGGTTTCGGGATGGGGGTGCTCCTTGACGGCGCAGCCGGCACCGGCACCGGCACCGGCGGTACCGGCGGCACCGGCACCGGCGGCACCGATACCGATACCGACATGGCGGTGATGGTGTATCTCGGTGACGGTGCGATGAGTCAGGGTGATGCCAACGAGGCATTCGTGTGGGCGGCGAGTTTCGGTGCGCCCGTCGTCTTCTTCTGCCAGAATAATCAGTGGGCGATTTCCACGCCGAGCCGGCGGCAGTCCCCGGTGCGGTTGGCCCGCCGGGCCGACGGGTTCGGCTTCCCCGGCCTGCGCGTCGATGGTAACGACGTGCTCGCGGTGCACGCGGTGACCACTTGGGCGCTCGACCGTGCGCGCAGCGGTCGCGGCCCGGTGCTCATCGAGGCCAACACCTACCGGATGGCCCCGCACACCACCTCCGACGACGCGACTCGGTACCAGCCGCCGGACGAGATCACCGCCTGGCAGGCCCGGGATCCCATCGAGCGCCTCCGTCGGCTGCTCGCCGCCGAGGTCGAGGCCGGCTGGTTCGACGAGGTCCGCCGGCGGGCCGACGTCGCCGCGGCCGATCTGCGTCGGGACACCCTCGCCCTCGACCCGCCGGACCCCTCCTCGATGCTCGACCATGTCGCCGCGGAGGAGACGGCCGATCAGCGCCGGCAACGGGAGTGGTTCGCCGCGTACCGCGACTCGTTCCTCTGAGGATGATCTGAGGATGACGGGACTCGTTTCTCTGTGGGTGGCGGTCATATCCTCGCCGGGTAAGGGAAGGACGTTCCGCCACCCGCGGCGAGGAGCTCCCCATGCGGCCGACCCCGCAGAACCCGCAGAACCCGCAGAACCCGCAGACCGTAGCGAACCGGGAGACCGGGGTGACTGAGGGGGTCGGTCCGGCGGTCTACCCGGCGGCCGGCATCGGGACGCTCCTGTCGACGGATCCGGCCACCGGCGCGGTGGTCGCGAGCTTCCCGGTGATGGAGCCGACCCAGGTGCGGGCGGCCGTGGCGTCCGCCCGGTCGGCGGCGGGCTGGTGGGCGGGGCTCGCGGCGGCACGGCGGCGCGACCATCTGCTGCGCTGGGCGGCGCACCTCGTCCGTCACGAGACCGAGCTGATCGACCTCCTGCACGCCGAGAACGGCAAGACCGCCGCCGATGCCCGCATCGAGCTGCTGCTGACGTTGGAACACATCCGCTGGGCGGCCCGCAACGCCGCCCGCGTGCTGCGGACCCGCCGGGTGTCGCCCGGCCCGTTCCTGGCGAACCACACCGGACGGATCGAGTACCGCCCGTTCGGGGTCGTCGGGGTGATCGGGCCGTGGAACTATCCGCTGTTCACCCCGAGCGGTTCGATCGCGTATGCCCTGGCAGCCGGTAACACGGTGGTCTTCAAGCCCAGCGAGTACACCCCGGCGGTGGGCGCGTACCTGGTCGCGGCGTTCGCCGCGGCGAATCCGGACGCGCCGGCCGGGGTCCTGACCATGGTCACCGGCTTCGGTCCGACCGGTGCCGCCCTGTGTACAGCCGGGGTCGACAAGATTGCCTTTACCGGTTCGCCCGCGACCGGCCGCCTGGTCATGGCGGCCTGCGCGTCGTCCCTCGTCCCGGTGGTGATCGAATGCGGCGGCAAGGACCCGCTGATCGTCGCCGACGACGCTGACGTGGCCGCCGCCGCGCGGGCAGCGGCCTGGGGAGCGATGTCCAATGGCGGCCAGACCTGTGCCGGGGTTGAGCGGATCTACGTGACCGAGGCGGTCGCCGCGCCCTTCCTCGCCGCACTGCGCCGCGAGCTCGACGGGGTTCGTCCCGGTGCCGACCGGGACGCATCCTACGGTCCGATGACGATGCCCGGCCAGGCGGCGATCGTGCGCCGCCACGTGGCTGACGCGCTGGCCCGCGGCGCGACCGCCCTGATCGGCGGGACGGAGTCGGTGGGGGACACCTTCATCGAACCGGTCGTGCTGGTCGACGTGCCGGAGGGCAGCCCCGCCGTGCAGGAGGAGACGTTCGGGCCGGTCGCCACCGTCCGGACCGTCGCCGACGTTGACGAGGCCGTCACGCTGGCCAACGGCACCCCGTACGCGCTCGGTGCGACGGTTTTCTCCCGGTCCCGGGGAGACGAGATCGCCAGCCGGCTCGACGCTGGGATGGTGTCCGTCAACGCGGTGCTGGCGTTTGCCGGGATGCCCGCCCTGCCCTTCGGGGGCAGCGGCGAAAGCGGGTTCGGCCGGGTGCACGGCGCGGAGGGGCTGCGCGAGTTCGTCCGCCCCCGCTCGGTCGCCACCCTGCGGATGCACGTGCCGGGAGCGACCCTGACCACCTTCCGCCGGGCGCCGGGTGCGCTCGCCGTCACCGCGGTGACGGCGCGGCTCCGGCACGGCGGCGGCTGGGCCGGCTGGGCCGGCTGGGCCAGCCGGGTGGCCGGGCGGGTCAGGCCGGTCGGCGGGGCGGCCGGGCCTCTCGACAGGCCCCTCGGCGGGCACGTCGGGTCGGACGAGGGATTCCGTCCCGGCCGGCTCCGGCTCCGAAAATCATCCGGAAGTCGTCCAGACGGACGGTGAGCCGAGGCCGGTGCCCGGTGAGGAAACCCAGCGGACCCTCCGCCGCCGGGTCCCATCGTGACCGGTGCAGGGCGAGCCGCCCGGCCAGCCGCACCGGGCTCACCCGGGGCTGACCGTCGAGATCCTGCACCACGCGGAAGCGGACCGGCCACCTGCCCGGCAGCCGCCGTCCCCGGCTTACCGCCGCGGCGACGATCGTCCCGGTGGCGTCCCGGGCGTGCAGGTGGGTGCCGTCGGCGTCCCCGGCCGTTTCCGGTCGTGTGGACGTGCCCGGTCGTTCGGTGAAGACGGCCAGTTCCTTGGGAATCCCCCACAGGGCGCGACCGCCGACCTGGGATGCCGGGCTGTCCACCCAGATATGCGGGACCGTCACGCGCAGGTGCCGCCTGTGCCATACCAGCAAGGCGGCCATGACCTCACGGTAGGCGAGGACGCCACGCGGATCGTAGCGAACCCAGACGGTGGCCACCGGGACCCGGCCGAGAACGGTCACCGCCCGGGGGAGGGCGCCGGCCAGCGCCGCGCGGGGCACGAACCAGACGGAGACGACCATCCTACCGCGCAGCTCCCAGGGTTCCGGCGGGTACGCCACCCACCGACACTAGTGCCCCCGACAGTGCCCCCGACAGCACGGCTTCCCGCCCGTTCCGGTGTGGAGCCCGCCAGATCCGCCGGCCGGGGGACTGACCGGTTCGAATCGGGCGACATACCGGCCATACCCCCTAGCTGGTCGGCGCCCACCGAAGAGGGCATCTAGGTTGGGCCGGGTCGGCACGGAAGTCGGGTCAGCACGGAACCTGGGAGGTCTCATGGCGCTACGTCGCGGACTTGCCGTTTCAGTGATGATCGGTACGTTCACCCTGATGGGCGGGATCGCCGGAACAGCCTCCGCTGCCTCGTCCACCTCCGGCGCGCCGGCGCTGGGCATCGCCAACGCCGCGGCGGTGGTCCGATCGGCGGGGTACACGCCGATCGTCCTCGGCGGTTATGACCGGAGCAACGATCTCAGCGTGATCGTCGGACTGCTGTCGACATCCGGGGACGGGCATCCGCAGCGGGCGTTCTTCTTCCATCGTGGCCGGTTCATCGGCTACGACTCGCCGCAGCCGAGCGCCACGATCCGCTGGATCTGGTCCACCGACCGGGTCGTCGCCCTCCAGTACGATCTCTACCGGCCAAGCGACCCGATGTGCTGCCCGACAGCGGGTGGTGCGACCGTGCGTTACCAGTGGAACGGTTCATCGGTGGTCCCGCTCGATCCGGTCCCGACCGCGAACGTGTCCGCCGCGAGAAGCCGCCGGTGATCCGCGACCGGTGATCCCCGGTCCATGATCC
Source organism: Frankia sp. BMG5.23 (assembly GCF_000685765.2). Classification (NCBI taxonomy): domain Bacteria; kingdom Bacillati; phylum Actinomycetota; class Actinomycetes; order Frankiales; family Frankiaceae; genus Frankia; species Frankia sp. BMG5.23. The sequence goes on along the minus strand of NZ_JDWE01000015.1, from coordinate 4,184 downwards.
GCCATGGGCCGGGGCCGTCGCCGGGTGCCGCCGGGCGCGCCGCCGGGGATTCATCGCCCCGCGCCTTCGCTGCCCCGCCCGGACAGGGGCCGGTCAGGGGATGGCTGCGACGCGGGGTCGTCCGGCCCGGCTCAGTGCCCCTCGGCGGCCTCGACGAGTTCGGTGAGCACGCCTCCGAGGCCCTTGGGATGGATGAACGCGATCCGGCTGCCGGCGGTGCCGTGCACCGGAGTCTTGTTGACCAGATCGAATCCGGTCATGGTCAGGGTCGCCAGGGCGCTGTCGATGTCGGCGACGCCGTAGGCGATGTGGTGGATGCCCGGCCCCCGCTTGGCCAGGAACTTCCCGATCGGGCTGTCCTCGCGCAGCGGTTCCAGCAGCTGGACGTAGGAGTTCCCGGTCTTGCCGCTGTGGACCAGCAGCATCGCTTCGCGCACCCCTTGGCGCTCGTTCTCCTCCTGGTGCACGACCTCCAGACCGAATGCCTCCTCATAGCGGGGGATGGCCTCGGTGAGGGAAGCCACCGCGATCCCGACGTGGTCGATCCTGGTCAGCACAGCCGTCTCCTCGTTCTGCCGGCCCGCGATCGGGGCCTGTCCGCCGATGTCCCACCGCCCCTGGCGCGAAGCGATGGGGTCCGCACTGAGCCTGCCGGTTCACGATCCCGGCGTCGACCGATCGGCCCCCGTGACGTGAGTGGAGTCCGCGGACGTGGGGTGACGTGGGCGACCCGGGCTGGGCCCCACCCTGCCCGCTGCCTCGCCAGGGGTCCACGCCGCCGGCGTGGTTGTGGATGTTTCCATGGGTGGGCGTTGTTCTTCCAGTGTGCTCACGGTGTGGCGGTGTGGGGTTCGGGGCCTAGTTGCGGACTCTGTTCGAGTCTCCGCAGGACAGGCCGTAGAGTCGAGTGTCAACCATTTTAGCCCGAGTCTTCGAGGCACGAACGTAAGGGTTACGGTGTCCACGACGCGTCGCGATCGTTCCGCGTTCCGCGCGGCCCGCGGAAACACCCGTCAGATAGGTGAGGTTGCCGAGCGGGTCGGGCTTTCGCTGCGCGCGGTCCGGTACTACGAGGAAGCCGGACTGCTTACTCCCGCCGGACGTACGCCGGGTGGCTTCCGTCTGTACGACGACGAGGCCGTCGATCGGCTGCTGGTCATCAAGAAGATGAAGTCGCTGGGGTTCACGTTGGAGGAGATGCGGTCGCTGTTGTCGGTGCGCGACGAGCTGTCGGATTCGACGATCTCCGAGAGTCGGCGGACCGAACTGCGCGAGCGGCTGCATACCTGGGTCGTGCTGGCTGAGGAGAAGCTGGCCACCCTGCGGCAGCAGGCGGGAGTCGCGGAGGACTTCGTCATCGGCCTGCACGGTGATGCGGATCGGACGGTATGACGGACTCGTGAATCCATGGTCACCGATCCGGGGTGGCGGCCGGCGCTCGGGCTCCTGTGGAGCAACCGGAGTCCGTTGGTGACCGACGTCACGGTCGGCGTCGGCCGTGGATTACTAGATCTTTACCGGTCCTGTGTAGCTGCGAGTGGCCGATACTAGAGACGCTTGACACTCGAATACCAGTCGCCATGCTCACGTGATAAGGGTTGAATTGTCCATAACCAGCAGCGCCGGGTCTTCCGCCGATGCCCGTGACGGCCGCTACCGGATCGGTGACGTTGCCACCCTGGTGACCTTGTCCCTGCGTACCGCCCGCTTCTACGAGGATGCCGGCCTGCTCGCGCCGGTAGGCCACACCTCGGGTGGTTTCCCGCTGTACGACGACGACGCACTCGACCGGTTTTTCCTCATCAAGAAGATGAAACCGCTGGGGTTCACGCTCGAGGAGATGCGCTCTCTCATCACATTGCGTGAGCGGATCAGCCAGCCCGATCTTGCCCCGGATCATCGCAGGGAACTGCGGGAACGGTTGAGAACCTGGGTTACCCTGGCCGAGGAGAAGCTCGCATCCCTGCAGGAACAGGTGCGTCTCGCCGAGGACTTCATGATTGGACTGCGGGACGATACCGCCCGGTCGCTGCGGGAAAGTCCGGATCACCGGGACGTTGCCGATAAAGACGATCTTGGTCCCGGTCGCCTGGACAGCTCGTTCCTCGATTTTCTCGATGATCCCTTCGGGCCCGAGGAGAACTGACCCGGCCCGGCATCACGAGGCACAGCGCCCCCACCGGCCTGGCCGCGGTGGCGTGACCTCATGTCCCGTGGCGGTGGTCGAGCCGCGCTGCTGGAGATCGGTGACGGTCCGGGACTGGGGTTCGTCACCGAACTGCGGCCTTCCCGGGCAGGGACACCCTCCGGCGGTCGGCTCGACACGGGTCGAGGGTCGGCGGGTGCCGCCTGGGTGGACCGGACGATCCGGCGGGGGCGCCACGGGATCCGGGACCGGTCGGGCAGGCGTCGTCGTCCGTATCCCCTTGGGGTTGTTAGCTGTTGTCGAATCGGCGTCTGATGGCGTCTGATGGCGTCTGATGGCGTCTGATGGCGCCGTATAGTGGCCGTGTGAACCTTAAGGAGTGGGCCGCTGCGAACGGCGTCGGGTACACCACGGCACGCCGCTGGTACCGCGACGGCTTCCTCCCGGTCCCTGCCCGTAAGGTCGGCGGGCTGGTGATCGTCGACGAGCCTGCCGCCCCTGTCCGGCAGGTTGCCGCGGTGGTGTACGCGCGGGTGTCGTCAGCGGACCAGCGCTTCGACCTGTCCGGTAGGTTGCCCGCGTCGCGATGTGGTGTGGCGAAAACGGTGTCACGGTCGGTCGGGTCGTTACCGAGGTCGGTTCCGTACTCAACGGTCACCGGCGGAAGTTCCTCGGCCTGCTGCGGGACCCGGACGTGTCGACGATCGTCGTGGAGCACCGGGACCGGTTTGCCCGGGTCGGCGCCGAGTATGTCGAGGCGGCACTGTCCGCGCAGGGCCGACGCCTGCTCGTTGTCGACTCCGCGGAGGTGGACGACGACCTTGTCCGGGACGTCACCGAGATCCTGACGTCGCTGTGCGCCCGACTGTATGGTCGTCGCGCCGCAGCCAGCCGGGCCGCCCGCGCGGTCGCCGCCGCCATGGAGACGGACGGATGAAGACTTTCCAGGCGTACCGGTTCGCTCTCGATCCAAACACCGTCCGGCTTGCCGCTCTGCGCCGGCATGCCGGGGCAGAGCGGTTCGCCTACAACTGGGGTCTGGTCCGGGTGAAAGCCGCGTTCGCGCAGCGCGAGGCCGAACAGTCCTACGGGCTGACCGGTGATCTGCTCACCCCGGTGTCGTGGACGCTGCCCGCGTTGCGGCTGGCCTGGAACGCTGCGAAACACAAGCTGGCCCCGTGGTGGGCGCGGTGCTCGAAGGAGGCGTTCCGCGCTGGCCTGGATCAGCTTGCCCGGGGGTTGAAGAACTTCACCGACTCCCGGTAAGGGAAGCGGAAGGGCCGGCGGGTCGGTTTCCCCGGTTCAAGAAGCGCGGGAGGGCCCGTGACTCGTTCCGGTACACCACCGGCGCCTACGGTCCGGCTGGGGATCGGCAGGTGAAGCTGCCCCGGGTCGGCCGGGTCAAGGTGCATGAGCCGATGGGTGCGCTGACCGGCCGGCTCGTCGACGGGTCCGCACGCCTGCTGGGCGCGACCGTGTCCCGGACCGCGGGGCGCTGGTTCGTGGCGTTCACCGTGGAGGCCGACCGTGATGTCCCCGGCAAGCCGTCTACCCGGCAGCGCCGGGGCGGCCCGGTCGGGGTCGACCTGGGTGTGAGGCACCTCGCCGTCCTGTCGACCGGCGAGACCGTCGAGAACCCCAGGCCGCTGGCCCGGTCGCTGCGCGAACTGCGCCGCGCGTCGCGGGCCTACGCCCGCTCCACGCCCGGCAGCGCCGGTCGCCGTAGACACGCCGCCACCCTCGGTCGCCTCCATGCCCGCGTCGCCTACCAGCGCCGCGACGGGCTGCACAAGCTCACCGCCCGGCTGGCCAAGACCCACGACACGATCGTGGTGGAAGACCTGCACGTGGCCGGGATGGTCCGTAACCGCCGTCTTGCCCGTGCCGTGTCCGATACCGGGATGGCCGAGGTCCGCCGCCAGCTCGCCTACAAGACCCTCTGGTACGGATCGACGCTCGTGGTCGCGGACCGCTGGTATCCAAGCTCGAAGACCTGTTCCGACTGCGGCTGGCGAAACCCAGGCCTCACCCTGTCGGA
>NZ_JDWE01000014.1:0-107632 GCF_000685765.2 Frankia sp. BMG5.23 | reverse complement strand
TACTCCACCACCTTCGCGGCACGCCGGACGGCCCGGCGTACCTGGCGGCGCACCCACGTGAACGGCGAGGAACGCCCGGCCCTCGACGCCTTCGGCCGACCCGACGACACCGACGAAACCGTGATCATCCCCACCTGGCGGTACCACTCCTCCGGCTACACCAACAACGGCGACCGATGGCTCGCATCCATGGCCGCAGACCAAGCCCGGTCACGGAGAGAGGTTGCCCGTGATCATCGTTCGGCGGCGTGAGAGGAGGGGATCGGGAGTGCGTGATGGTGAGATTTCCGTGGCATGGTACACGGTCCGTCAGGTGGCGGACATGCTCGGGTTCGGGCTGAGCAAGACAAAAATGCTGGTCAAGACGGGTGAGCTGCGTTCTCTGAAGGATGGAGGGCATCGGCGCATCCTCCCCGAGTGGGTGGATGAATACGTGGCGCGTCGGGTGGAGGAGGCCGCTGTATGAACGAGTCGAAACAAAAGCGGACTCGCGCGAACGGTGAGGGATCGATTTACCCGTACCGGAATGGCTTCGCCGCGTACGTGTGGGTGACCACACCTGATGGGAAGTCACGGCGGAAGTACGTGTACGGGCAGACCAGGGAGATCGTTCACGAAAAGTGGATCAAACTACACTCGACGGCTCGACAGGGACCCATGCCGACACGATCGGTGACGGTGGCGGTATTCGTTGCTCGGTGGCTGAGTGAGGTGGTGGAGCCGAACCTTGCTCCGCTGACGTACTCGACATACGAGACGCTGGCGAGGCTGTACATCGTTCCGGGTCTGGGTGCCAAGCGGCTCGACCGGCTGACGGTCCGGGACGTACAGAAGTGGGTCAACGGGCTTCAGCGGGCCTGCCAGTGCTGCGCACAGGGCAAGGATGCTCGGCGGCCGGAGAGGCGGCGTCGGTGCTGTGCGCTCGGCCGGTGCTGTGGGCAGACCATCTCCGCCCGGACACTGAAGGACGTTCGGGGCGTGCTGCGGTCCGCGTTGACGCACGCTGGTCGCGAGGAGTTGGTGTCCAAGAACGTTGCCGGCCTGGTCAAGGTTCCGAAGGTCAGGGCGCGACGTCGGAAGGCGTGGACCACGGATGAGGCGCGGATCTTTCTGGAGTCGGCCCGTGGTGATCGGTACTACGCCGCGTACGTCCTGATCGTCGTTCTCGGCTTCCGTAAGGGGGAGGCGCTGGGGCTGCCGGACGTGACCGATGACGGGCCGGAGGAGTTGGCGGTGGAGTGGCAGCTTCAACGGGTCCGGGGGCAGCTTCTGCATCGAGAGACGAAGACGGCGGGATCGGACGCCACGCTGCCCCTGCCGCAGATCTGCCGTACGGCGATCGCTGAGAGGCGGAGGCTGCGGGCGGAGGATCGGAAGGCTGCGGGGGCTGCCTGGCAAGAGTCAGGACTGTTCACCACGGGACGCTTCGGCACCGCGGTGGAGCCTCGGACGTTCGACCGGGCGTTCGCTCTGCGGGTACAGAAGGCGGGGGTGCCTCGGATCACAGTGCACGACGCCCGGCGGACCTGTGCGTCGCTGCTGGTGGATCTCGACGTGCACCCACGGGTGATCATGCGCATCCTGCGGCACGCGAACATCGACGTGACGATGGAGATCTACGCGCAAGCGTCGTCCACGGCCACGCGGGAGGCGTTGAACCGGCTAGGCGAAAGTCTTGATCGGTAGGGCCGTTGCTGTACTTCGCTGCTGTACACGCGTCAGGGGTATGATCCAAACTTGCGGATCATGACCCTGACCTGGGTCGGGGTGGCGGGATTCGAACCCACGACCTCTTCGTCCCGAACGAAGCGCGCTACCAAGCTGCGCCACACCCCGCGACCGAGATGAAGCATACCCGACGGCTCAGTGGTCCGACGGGGTGGGGTCGCCGGCCGGCACCAGGGTGAGCAGGGTCGCCTCCGGCCGGCAGCCGAGGCGCAGCGGCGCGAACGGGGACGTGCCCAGCCCGGACGACACGTGCAGCCAGGACGACCGCCCGTCGACCTCGTGACGGGACAGCCCGCGAACCCGGGCCCGGTCCAGCCCGCAGTTGGTCACGAGCGCCCCGACCCGGGGCAGCCGGATCTGACCCCCGTGCGTGTGCCCCGAAAGGGTGAGCCCCACCCCGTCCGCTGTGAACGCGTCGAGGACCCGCGGTTCCGGGGTGTGCGACAGTCCCAACGCGAGCTCAACGCCGGGCTCCGGGGGGCCGGTCACGACCGCGAGCTGGTCGCGGCGCAGCCGGGCGTCGTCCACGCCACGCAGGTCGATCCGGCGACCGCCGACCTCGATGACCGCCCGCACGTTGGTCAGCTCGGTCCACCCGCTGGCGGCGGCGAGACCACCGGCGAAAGCCGCCCAGTCCAGCGGAGCGCCCCTGGGATGGGCCTCGTCGCCCCGCCGGAGGTAGCGGTGCGGGCTCTTCAGGGTCGGGACGAAGTAGTCGTTGTTCCCCGGTACGAAGACCCCGGGAAACGAGTAGAGCGGCTCCAGCGCGGCGAGCAGGGGATCCCGGGCATCGGCCGCAGACAGCACGTCACCGGTCAGGGCGACCAGGTCGGGGACGAGCCGGGCCAGGTCCCCCAACCAGGCGAGCTTGCCGTACTGACGGGGGGTGACGTGCAGGTCGGAGATGTGCAGCACGCGCAGGGGGCGCGCGCCGGCCAACAGCACCGGGATCCGCACCCTCCGCAGGGTGTACGCCGTGCGCTCGTACAACCCGCCGTAGGCCGACACGAGCGCCCCCACCGCCGCGACACCCACGAGAGTCCTCGCCGCTGTGTGACGTGCGTTCATCGTCCCAGTCTCACCCACCGCGGGCGGGGACCTGCCGCCACCCGGCCCGGTTCCGCGCGCCGCGCCGCGCACCACCGGGCGCCGCGCACCACCGGGCGCCCCGCCGACGGAACCGGCGTGACCACCCTGCCCGCAGACCATAGGCTCCGGTGGTTATGAGCACCCTCAAGGAACGTCTGCGCGCCGATTTGACCGTCGCGATGAAGTCCCGTGACGAGCTGCGGACGTCCACTCTGCGGCTGGCCCTGGCCGCGGTGAAGGATGCGGAGGTGGCCGGCAGCTCCGCGCGGGTCCTCGACGACCCGGAGGTCTCGAAGGTCCTGACCCGCGAGGTGAAGAAGCGCCGGGAGGCGGCCGACGCCTACGCCGCGGCCGGTCGCGGCGACCAGGCGGACCGAGAGCGGGCCGAGGGCGAGGTGCTCGAGGAGTACCTGCCGAAGCAGCTCGGCGACGACGAACTGGCCACGATCATCGACCAGGTACTCGCGGGTCTGGATGTCAGCGGTCCACGAGCGATCGGTCCCGCCATGAAGTCCGTGCAGGCCGCGGTCGGCGGCCGGGCCGACGGCGGCCGGGTCGCCGCACTCGTGAAGGCCCGGTTGGCGGGCGGCTGAACGAGCCGCGTGGCCCGCTCAGCGCCGCCGGCGCCCGCCCTGGCCCCGGCCATCCGTCCCGTCCAACGGCCCCGAGCCGCCTGAAGCGTTCAGCTGCCGACGCAGATCCGTGCCCGGCTGGCCGCCCCCGGCCGGTTGGCCGTCATTCGGCTGGGCGAGCGCTCCGAAGCCGGGTAGCGTCGATCCACCCGGCAGGACGGCCGTGCCGGTCAGCCCCCCGGAGATCTGCAGGGTGACCTCGGTGTTGAGCGAGACCTCGCTGCCCGGGGCGGGCGACATCGCCACGACGGTGCCGGGGGGCGCCGGATGCGGGACCGGCTGCGACCTGACATGGAAGCCCAGCTGGACGAGCGTCTGCTCGGCGACCTGCTGCGGCTGCCCGACCACGTCCGGCAGTGCCTTCGTCGGCACCTCGGGTTGGGTGTCGTCCGGGGTCGGCAGCGGTTCGACCGGTAGTCCGAGACCGGCGATCGTCCGGATCATCGTGCGGGACCACACCTGGGCGGGATATCCGCCACCGAAGACGTTGCGACCCTTCACATTAATCAGGGGATGCGACGTCGGTCCGCGCGGGTCCGCGAGGGTCACCGCCGCGGCGAGCTGGGGGATGTAACCCGCGAAGGAGGCGGTGCTGAACCCCTCCGCGGTGCCGGTCTTGCCGGCGGCCGGCCGGCCGATCTGCCCGTTCCCGCTGGCCGTCCCGTGGTTGATAACCCCCTGCAGCACGGCGCTGACCTTGTCCGCAATCTTCGGGTCGAGCGCCTGCTGGCAGGGAGCGCCGGTGTCGAAGGGAAGCGGCCGGTCCGTCCCGCCCACCCGCTGGGTGATCGCGAGCACGGCCCGCGCGTCGCACTTCCTGCCCCGCGCGGCCAACGTCGCGTAGGCGGTCGCCAGATCGAGGGTGCTGATCTCGTTGGATCCGAGGATGGAGGAGCCGTCGACCCGGGTGATCCCGTCCACCCCCCTGCATTCGGGATCGTTGTTGTTGTGCTGCCGGATCCGGCACGAGGTGACGCCCATACGGCGGGCCACCTCGGCCGTCTTCAGCACGCCCAGCTTCTCGGCGAGCTGGATGTAGTAGGTGTTGACCGATGACCAGGTTGCGGTCGTCAACGAGTAGAAACCGTCCTCGCTGGGATCGGCGTTTCCGTAGCAGTTCTTGCCCTGGGGATCCGGGTTCGGGAAGACGTTCGAGTGGTAGCAGAGGGGGGCGTGCAGCGTCGTGGAAAGCGGTAGTCCCGATTCGAGCGCGGAGATCAGAGTGAACACCTTGTAGGTCGATCCCGGGGAGAACGAGTCCTCGTCGACGGGATAAATCTCCTTGGTGTGGACGAAGTCCGTGGACAGGGCGGCGGGCTGTCCGTCCGCCGTCGGTCCGTAGACCCGGTTGATCGCCAGGGCGAGCACCTGGCCGGTGTTCGGCTGCACCATCGCGACGCTCGCCGCCACCCGGTTCCCGATCGGGATGACCTCGGTCGCGGCCGACTGCGCCGCCTGTTGCGCCACCGGGTCCAGCGTCGTTCTGATCGTGAGGCCGCCCTCGAACAGTAGTCTGCGCGCGTCCTCCTCCGTCGGGGCGAAGGATCTGTCGTTCAGCAGCCGCTGGCGCACGAGGGCGCAGAAGAACGGCGCGGTCGAGTCGGCGCAGGGATCGGCCGAGTGGGGCTGCCGGTTGAGCACCACCTCGCCATCGTGCGCCTGATGAAAGGCCGCCGCGTCGATGTGATGAAGTTCGAACATGCGGTCGAGGACTACGTTGCGCCGTTCCCGTGCCGCCTGCGGATGTATCGCCGGGTTGAAGGCGTTCGGGTTTTTCACCAGGCCGGCCAGCAGCGCGGCCTGCGGCAGGGTGAGCTTGTCGACGTCGACGTTGAAGTAGTGCCGCGCGGCTACCTGGACCCCGTACGCACCATCGCCGAAGTAGGCGATGTTGAGATAACGCTCGAGAATCTCGTCCTTGCTCAGATGGGCTTCGAGGTACAGCGCATAACGCGCCTCCCGAAGCTTGCGCTGGACGGTCTGCTCGGTCGCGGCCTTCTTCGCCTCAGCCGTCGTCGCGGACATCAGAAGAACGTTCTTGACGTACTGCTGGGTCAGGGTCGAGCCGCCCTGGGTGACCTCGCCGTTCTCCCGGTTGGTGAGATACGCCCGGACGAGACCCTTGTAATCCAGCCCGTCGTGCTCGTAGAACCGGGAATCCTCGATGTCGATGATCGCCTGACGCATCACCGGCGGAACCCGGCCCAAGGACACGACCTCACGGTCCTGCTCCCCGCGCAGCACGGCGAGGACGTTCCCCCGCGCGTCGAGGACGCGCGACGCCTGGGCCAGCGGGGGGACCGTCAGGTTGGCCGGCAGGTCGAGGAAGTCGTCCGCGCCGCCCTTGACGGTCAGTCCGGCCGCTCCCACCACCGGCAGGGCCAGCATGCCGACGAGCACCCCCGCCACCACGCTGATCACGCCGGCGCCGAGCAGCCGCGTGGCCACGAACCCCAGCCGGCGGGCCGATGATGCGATGGGACGAGGCTCAGGCCGGTCGACGTCGCCGAAGCGGAGTTCGTCAGGCCCGTACGGGCGCCCCGGTACACGGTCGCGGGCGGAATCCTCGAACCGCCCACGACCGGGCGTGGGGTGCCCAGGGGGCGCGGTCATCCAGGGACCTCCGTCCAGCCAGGCTGGGACACCCGTCGGAGCATACGGGCCAACATTTGATCAACAAGCGCCACCCCCGCCGCCCCGATTTCCACGAACGCCACAAGGCGGCGGCCCATCGCAGCCGATAATGCCGTGAGCTGGGACGCCGCAGTTCCAGCCCCGGCCGGCGACCCTGCCGGTCCCGGGCGCGCCCCGGACGACCGTGACAACCTCCACACCCGCTGCCCCGCCGCCCACGCTCCATACCTCCACTTTCGGGCGTCATCTCAATTCCGGCCCCACATTAGGGCAATCTCGTCAAAACGGAAACGAAGCGATGAAAAACCTACATTATCTCTGAGTCGATACCTCATTGTCACGCAACAGACATACGGAGGTCACAGACCGCACTACCATGGCGATCCGGATCAATGGCCCGGACTAGTCATTTGGACAACCACCCGTGTGGGGTCTGTGCCGTGGCCACGCCACTCCGTACGGTTTCGGGTCAACGCCACGTCACCACCCGCACGGGCCCCCTGACCCGGACTCGAGAAGAAAGGCAGGTGGCATGACCAGAAGCCTGACCTCCACCGTCAGCACGCCACGCCGTGCCAACACGACCCATCTCGTGGGTTCCGCCGTCGACGGCGACTGGACGGCTCACGCCGCCTGTCGCGACCTCGACCCGGATGAGCTGTTCGTCCAGGGCGCCGCCCAGAACCGGGTGAAGACCCGGTGCTTCGGCTGCGCTGTCCGCACCGAGTGCCTCGCGGACGCTCTCGACAACCACGTCGAGTTCGGCGTCTGGGGGGGCATGACCGAACGGGAACGTCGCGCGCTGCTACGTCGCCGCCCAGACGTCACGTCCTGGCGGAAGCTGCTCACGGACGCCCAGGCCGACCACAGATCGGCCTCCGCCGGCTGATTCAGCGGTGGTCCGACCAGTCCCCAAGGCCGATCGGATCCTTCGCCGGCTATCCCCCGCCCGAGGACAACGTCGTCCCGGTCCGGGATCACGCACATCCGCTGTCGACCGCGTTCTCTCACCCGGATGAACCGGGCTCGCCGATCAAGCTGATCAAGCGGTCCGATCCAGCCGTTCGTCACGCGCGAGCGCATCGCCGATCTCCCGCAGTCCGACGAGATCGTGCACGTCTTCCGACAACGCCTCCACCTCCACTATCGGGGTGTCGGGGTGGGCGCTGGTGAACCGCTCCCGCAGCCGCGCCTCCCGGCTCGCCAACCGGACCCGATCGGCGTGGATGCGCAGCACCGCGGCGGCAAGCGGATGCTCCCCGTGCTCCTCGAGGTTCTCGGCGGCGGCAAGGCTGCGCTCGATGTTGAGCGCCTCGGCATCGCTGTGGTGCATCCGGTTCACGACCAGTCCGGCGAGGGGCATCCCCTCCGCATCGAGCCGATCGACGAAGTAGGACGCCTCCCGTAGCGCCGCGGCCTCGGGTGCGGCGACCACGATGAACGAGGTGCCGGGATCGCCGAGCAGGCGGTAGGTCTCCTCCGCCCGCGCCCGGAAGCCACCGAACATCGTCTCCAGCGCCGCCACGAACTGGCTGACGTCGGTCAGCAGCTGGGCGCCGAGCACCTTGGTGAGGACTCGGGTGAACACGCCGAGGCCGGCGCCGAGCACCTTCACGTACGCCCGCCCGCCGGCCTTCGCCGGCGCGAGCAACAGTCGTAGCAGCCTTCCATCGAGGAAGGCCCCGAGCCTCGTCGGAGCATCGAGGAAGTCCAGCGCCGACCGGGTCGGGGGCGTATCGACCACGATCAGATCCCACGTGCCGGTGGCGTCGAGCTGGCCGAGCTTCTCCATCGCCATGTACTCCTGGGTGCCGGCGAAGGAGGACGACAGCGACTGGTAGAAGGGGTTGGCAAGGAGGGCCTCGGCCCGCTCGGAGGTGCTGTGCGCCAGGACGATCTCGTCGAACGTCCGCTTCATGTCCAGCATCATCGCGTCGAGACGACCACCGGCGGCACCGTCGACCCCGGCCACCTCGCGTGGGGTGTTGTCGAGCGCGGTCAGGCCCAGGGCCTGGGCGAGTCGCCGCGCCGGGTCGATCGTCAGGACGACGACGTTGCGCCCGCGCTCGGCCGCCCGCAGCGCGAGCGCCGCGGCCATGGTCGTCTTGCCGACCCCACCCGAGCCACAGCAGACCACGATCCGTTCCGTGTCGAGCATCGCGTCGACGTCGAGCAGTGGCACGCCGGCCGGATGCGGACGCGTCCGGCGCGCTCCCGGCCCGCCGCGACGCGCCGCCGACTGCCGGACGCTCCCCGCTGCCGGCCTTCGCCGCCCGGCGGACGGTGCCCCGGGTTCCCGCCGTGGTGCACCGGGTGACGGGCGCGCGGGGCTCATGCCACCATCTGCTGCGCCCGCAGCATCTCCGCGAACCGGTAGACGGTGCCGAGGTCGACGCCATCCGCGACCAGCGGCACCTCATACACGGGACGACCCAGCCCGGCAATCTCCGCACGCTCAGCCGCCTCCAGCGCGACGCGATCGGCGTGCTGGGCCGCCTCCCAGGCCAGCGCCTCGACCAGCTCAGGGGTGGGCTCCATCCCAGCCTCCTTGATCCCGGCGGCAATCTCCTCCCGGTCCAGCTCCCCGCGCCGGGCCAGACGGGACTCCTTCGCGCGCAGCAGGGGTGGGCGGGTCATGTTGACCACCACACCGCCGAGCGGCAGGCCGGCGCGGGTCAGCTCGGCCACGCCGTCCACCGTCTCCTGCACCGGCATCTCCTCGAGGAGGGTGACCAGATGCACGGCGGCCCGATCGGGCGCCAGCACGGCCATCACGCTGTCGGCCTGGGCCCGGATCGGCCCGACCTTGGCCAGCCCCGCCACCTCCGCGGTGACATTGAGAAACCGGGTGATCCGGCCGGTGGGCGGCGCGTCGAGCACCACCGCGTCGTAGGCCAGCCCTCCCGGGCGGGTGGCGTCGGGCCGGTTGACCGCCTCCTTGACCTTGCCGGTGAGCAGCACGTCGCGAACCCCGGGAGCGATGGTCGTGGCGAAGTCCACCGCGCCGATCCTGTCCAGGGCCCTCCCGGCCCGCCGCAGGTTGTAGAACATCTCCAGATACTCCAGCAGGGCCTCATCCGCGTCGATCGCCAACGCGAACACCTCCCCGCCGCCGGGGGCGCTGGCCACCTTGCGCTCCCGGTAGGGCAACGGAGGGGTGTCGAACAGCTGCGCGATCTGCTGCCGACCCTCGACCTCGGTGAGCAGGACTCGACGACCACCGCTCGCAAGCGCCACGGCCAGCGCGCCGGCCACGGTCGTCTTGCCGGTCCCGCCCTTGCCGGTGACGATGTGCAACCGCCGGTCCCACGGACCGGCCACCTCGCCGCTCGCTTCCTTGATCACGGTGTTCTCGCTGTCGATCACAGCGTTCTCGCTGTCGGTCACGGTGTTCTCGCCGTTCACAAGCTTGACCGTACCCGCGTGCACGGTCCCCACCACGGTGGTGAGCCGGGAGAAAACCCGCGGCGCACCGCGGGGCGAGCCAAGGTAGGGGATGTGGGGAGAGGTGACCGGAACGATGCGGCGGCGAAGGCTCGGGCCCGGTGACACGGGTGTCCGGAACCGTCGGCGCGATGCTCTAAGGTCCGGTGTCATGCAGACGAAGTGGGAGTACGTGACGGCGCCGGTACTGATCCACGCCACCAAGCAGATTCTCGACAACTGGGGTGAGGACGGCTGGGAGCTGGTCCAGATCGTTCCCGGTCCCAACCCCGAGAGCCTCGTCGCCTACTTCAAGCGTCCCAGGAGTCAGTCCTGACATGGCCGCACCGAGCGAACGCCTGGCGGCGCTGGGCCTGACGCTGCCGCCGGTCCCGACCCCGGCCGGCGCCTACCTCCCCGCGGTCCGGGCGGGCAGCCTGATCTGGACGGCCGGTCAGCTTCCGCTGGTGGACGGCCGGCTGGCCCGAACCGGCCTGGTGGGCGCGGGCGCCGAGGTAACCGTCGAGCAGGCCGCGGAGCTCGCCCGGACGGCCGCGCTCAACGCGCTGGCGGCGGCGTCGTCGGTGGCCGGCGGACTCGACGGGATCACCCGGATCATCAAGGTGGTTGGATTCGTCGCGAGCGCCCCCGGCTTCACTGGCCAGCCAACGGTCGTCAACGGGGCGAGTGAGCTGCTCGCAGCGGTCTTCGGCGAGGCCGGTCAGCATGCCCGCTCGGCCGTCGGCGTCTCGGCGCTGCCGCTGGGCGCACCGGTCGAGATCGAACTGGTGCTCGGGGGGTAGGCCAGTCCCGCCGGTGCCGGCCTCGGGGTTGCGGCGGCGCGCCGCGGCCAACAGGACAAACAAACCCCGCCTCGCCACCAACGGCTCTAGCATCTGGGCAATGGTCGACCACAAGGCTGCCCTGATCGCTCGGCTGCGCTGGTCCCCGGCCGACGGAGGCCGCCGCGACGGGGTGACGGCGCGCCATCCGTCCGCGCCGCCCGCAGCGGTGCGCGACGCCTCGACGGTCGTGCTGCTGCGCGACGCGCCGGGTAACCAGGGGATCGAGGCCTACCTGCTGCGCCGGGCGGCGACCATGGCATTCGCCGGTGGGATGTACGCATTCCCAGGTGGACGAGTAGATCCGGCCGATATGGGGCCAGACGTGCCCTGGGCGGGCCCATCGGTCGCCGAGGTCATGCACGCGCTCGACGCCGATCCCGCACTCGCCCGCGCGCTCGTCTGTGCGGCCGTACGGGAGACCTTCGAGGAGTGCGGGATCCTGCTGGCCGGCGCGGTGGCGGGCGAGGACGGCAGGCTCGGCGGCGGCCCGGAGGCGCTCAGCGATCAGGTCCGGGCCGCCGAGCGCCTCGCACTGGAACGGCACGAGCTCGGCCTGAGCGCCCTGCTCCGCAAATACTCCCTCGTGCTGCGGGCCGATCTCCTCGCGCCCTGGGCCAGATGGGTGACGCCCGAGATCGAGCCGCAACGGTACGACACCAGGTTCTTCGTCGCGGCACTTCCCACCGGCCAGCATCCCGGCCAACCCTCCAGCGAGGCGGACCGGATGCAGTGGATACGCCCTGCGGACGCCCTCGAACGCCATAGGGCCGGGACCATGGACATGCTGCCACCCACCGCGTTCACCCTCGCCGAACTATCCGAATACGCCGACGTCGCGGCGGTGCTGGCCGCCGCCCACGCCCGCGACCTGTCGCCGATCATGCCGAGGATTCTGGTCAGCGGCGGCGAAGCACGCCTCCTGCTGCCGCATGACGAGGCGTACGACGACCCGGGAAACCATGACGACCTGCGGGATGCGGGCCCCGCCGACCCGGCGTGGCAATAGCCATGGCCGTGCCCCGACAGATCACTCCCCTGGCCGCCGTGCTTCTCGCTCCGAATCCGGGCCCGATGACGCTCGACGGCACCAACACCTGGATCCTGCGCGCCGCCGGCGAGGAGGGGTGTGTGGTCGTGGACCCCGGCCCGGACCACGCCGGACATCTGGCGACGGTCGCGGCGGCCGGCCGCGTCGATCTGATTCTGCTGACCCACGGCCATGTCGACCACAGTGCCGGCGCGGCCACGTTGCACGATCTCACCGGCGCCCCGGTCCGGGCGCTCGACCCCGTCTTCCGGCTGGGATCGGAGGGGCTCACGGCCGGCGATGTGATCGCCACGGCCGGCGTCGAGCTCCGGGTCCTCCCCACCCCGGGGCACACCGCCGACTCGTTGTCGTTCCTTCTACTCGGGGAAGACAAGCCGCTCGGGGAAGACAAGCACTCCGCGGATTGCCGGGACCGGGCGGAGTCGGGCCCGACCTCCGGCGACCTCCCGCCCGGTCCGGCGGTGCTGACCGGAGACACGATTCTCGGGCGTGGCAGTACCGTGGTCGCTCACCCGGACGGCCGTCTCGGTGACTACCTGGACAGCCTGCGGCTGCTGCGGGAACTCGGCGAGACCACCGTGCTGCCCGGCCACGGCCCCGAACTGCCCGCGGCTGGCCGCGCGGCCGAGCGCTATCTGGCTCACCGCCACAACCGGCTCGACCAGGTGCGGCGTGCTCTGGTGGACGCCGGGGTCGACGCCGCGGAGGCGGACGCGGCCGACGTGGTCCGCCGGGTCTACGCGGACGTCGACCGCGCCCTGTGGTTCGCGGCGGAACTGTCGGTCCGCGCCCAGCTGACCTATCTGCGGGAGCATCCCGACGGCGCCTGATCAGCCCAGTCGACCAGCCGATGGCGAGCGGCACGTCCGTGGCAGCGGTAGCCGGACGGCCGCCTCACGCCACCGAGAGGTTCCGGGAGGCCACTAAGAGATACCGGGCCGATATCACGCAGCGGTATCGCAGCAGCATCGACGCGGCTGCGGTCGGTCATCCGACAAGACGGGATTCGAGGAAGGAGACCCAGGCCACTAAACTCTGGCACGGAGGGAACCGCCCGTGCGCAGGATGACGATTTCGACCAGCCGAAAACCGGGCGACCGGTCCGGCCCCCTACCCACCGGCCACCCGGACGGGAGGCCCCAGCCATGGTGATCACAGCTCCGCACACGGGCCCGCTACGGTGCCCCCGGTGCAGCTCGGCGGCCGTTCCGGGCGGACGATTCTGCTACCACTGCGGCTTGGAGTTCACCTCGGTCGAGAGTCCCGCGGTGGATGCTTCCGAGCGCCGGGTCGTCACCGTTCTGTTCGGTGATCTGTCCGACTTCACCGCCTGGGCGGAGGATCGCGATCCGGAACGCGTCGGGGAGATGACCGATCGGGTCCTCGCCGCCCTCGCCCACGAGATCGACGAGGTCGGCGGCCGCGTCGACAACCTTACCGGTGACGGCATCATGGCCGTCTTCGGGGCTCCCACCGCCCATGAGGACGACCCTGAACGTGCCGTTCGGGCCGCCGCCGCGATGCAGGAGACCGTTCGTCGGCTGGTGCTCACCTCCACGGGGGGTGACGATGACGGCCGGCTCGGCCTGCGGGTGGGCGTCAACACCGGCGAGGTCCTCGCGGGGGTGCAGGCCGCGCTCTCCTACACCGTGATCGGCGATACCGTGAACACCGCCGCCCGATTGTCGGCCGCGGCCACGATCGGCACCGTCTACGCCGGTCGGGAGACCGCGCTCGCCACCCGGTCCGTGGCCACCTGGCGAGAGCTGCCCGACCTGGTCCTCAAGGGCAAGCGGGAGCCCGTCCCAGCCTATGAGCTGGTGAGCCTGCGCCCGTCGAACGTCGCCCGCCCCGGACTCGCCGACGACGCCATGTTCCTCGGCCGGGACGCCGAGCTCGCCTCGCTGACCGATCTGTTCGACCTGGTCGTCGCCAACCAGTCACCCGAGGTGGCACTGATCACCGGGGAGGCCGGGATCGGCAAGACCCGCTTGGCCATCGAGCTCGCCTGTCGGGCGGAGCGGACCCCCGGCACGACGGTGCTCTGGGGACGGACGGTCCGGCACGGTGACGGCCGCGGGCTGGCGCCCCTGGTCGACGTCGTTCGCAACGCGTGCGGGGTGACCGACGGTGACTCTCTCGACCGGGTGGCCAACCGCGTCCGGCGAACTGTGGCGGGGCTGGCGCATCCGCACAGCGGTGCCCGGCTGCCACCCGGCATCGCCGACCGGCTGCTGCTGCTGCTCGGCGTTCCGCTCGACCGGCGGCCCGCCGTCGCCACCGCGGCGGCTCCGGGGGATCCGGCAGCCCGGGCCTCGCACATCGCGGAGGCCGAACAGCGGTCCGTCGACGCGACGGTGGACGCGGTCGCCCTGCTCCTCGGCGCGCTCGCGTCCTCCGGGCCCATCCTGGTCATGATCGACGATCTGGAATGGGCGACCAGCCAGCTCAGCGACGCGATGAGCCGGCTGGCCTCGGCGTTGTCCGGGCCGATTCTGCTTGTGCTGCTGGACCGGACGGGTCCACGGCTCGCCGGACTGCCCCACATCCATCGCATCGCCCTGCGACCGCTGAGCCTCGAGGCCTCCAGCCGCCTGTTGCAGGATCATCTCGGCGGGGTGCAGCTGGAGCCCCGCGGCCGGGCCGATCTGCTCTCCCGGGTGCATGGCAACCCCTTCTTCCTGGTGGAGCTGCTCAACCTGCTGATCGACCGCGGAATGCTGCACCAGTCGGCCGAGACGACCAATGGGGAGTGGCCGGGCTGGGTCCTCGAGGGCTCCCTGACGGAGGCGACTCTTCCCGCCGGGGTGCAGTCGGTGTTGGCCGCCCGCATCGACGATCTCGACCCGGTGGCCAAGGCGGTACTGCGCGCGGCGGCGGTGCTCGGCCCGCGGTTTCCCGCCGAGGCGCTGCCGGTGGTCGACGAACGGCCCGCCGAGGAGGTTACCCGCGCGCTGCGGGTACTGACCGAGCGCCAGCTCGTCCGGCCGCCCCGGGCGACGGAGACGAGGTGGCGGTTCGTCCATCCCATGGCCCGCGACGCCGCCTACGCCGGGCTACCCAAGGTCGAGCGGGCCCGTCGGCATGCCACGGCGGCGCGCTGGGGGGTGACAGCGATGGTCGGCAGCTCGCGGGCCGTCTCCACCTTCGTTGCGAACCACGCCCTGCGGGCCTATGACCTGGCCGCATCGATGAACCTTCCCGTCACCGATCCAGCCTGGTCATCCCGGATGTCCGGGTTCCACGCACATGTCCGGCTGGCGCGCGAGGCGCTAGCCCGAGACGATCATCGAGCTGCCGCCGACCTGCTGGCCAACGCGCGCCGTCTGGGCCGCGGCATCATCGACACGAACGAGGACAACGTCGTGCGGGTGCTGCACGCCGAGGCCCTGGTCGCGCTGCGCCAGCTCGATGAGGCCGAACGCACGCTACGCCCCGCGCTACGCGCCGACGCACCCGTCCGGCGGGCCGCCGCCTTCTCCGTGCTCGGCGAGCTGCGCCAGAAGCAGGGACGCGCCGAGGAGGCGGCGCAGTGCCTGCTCACCGCCCTGGAATCGGCCCAACAGGCCGGTGACGACCGTGCGGAGGCCGCCGCGTTGCGCCGGCTGGGCATGCTCGAATACAACGCTGGCCGTATCGACGCGGCGGAGGAGCGCTACCGCGAGGCCCTCGCGATCGCCCGCCAGGTCGACGATCCCCGCGGGGTCGGTTGGGCGTTGCAGCACCTGGCCTGGAGCGCCACCACCCGGGGGGACTATCCCCGCGCCGAGCGGACGCTGCGCGAGGCGTCCGCGGTGTTCGACCGGCTCGAGGACACCGGCGGCCTCGGCTGGTGCCGGGGCACGGAGGCGCTGGTGCTGCTGCTGTCCGGGCAGCTCACCCGGGCCCGCAAACTCACCCGCGAACTGATCGAGCTAGCCAGTTCCGTGGGCGAGCAGTGGGGGATGGCCGTCTGCCTCACCATCGACGCGATAGCGGCCGCCGAGCTGGGCGACATCGCCACCGCCGAGACCCACGCGGAGCGGGCCGCTGAGCTGTTCACCAGCATCGGCGACGCGTGGGGAACAATGCTGACCCTGGTCGCCCGTGGGCTGGCGGCCCGTGGCACCGGCGAATCGGCCCGCGGGGCGGAGTACCTGGAACAGGCGTGTGCCGAGGCGGCCGCCCGCGGGCACGTCGTCGTCGGCGCGCTGGCCCGGGTGCTGCTCGGGCTGACCTGGCTCGACGCCGGCGAAGTGGACAAGGCTGGGCA
The DNA here is from genome assembly GCF_000685765.2 of Frankia sp. BMG5.23. Classification (NCBI taxonomy): domain Bacteria; kingdom Bacillati; phylum Actinomycetota; class Actinomycetes; order Frankiales; family Frankiaceae; genus Frankia; species Frankia sp. BMG5.23. The sequence continues at coordinate 91,981 of NZ_JDWE01000014.1, read as the reverse complement.
GGCCGCCGAGATCGCGCAGGCGGACCTCGCGCAGCTGGAGCTGCGCCCGCATGCCCAGCTCGGGGCAAAGGTACTGGTCGCGCAGATCGCCCGGGCCCGCGGGCGGCTCGATGAGGCGACCGAGCTGTTGCGGGAGGCGTTGTCGGCAAGCGAACCGGCAACCCTGATGTTCCCCCGCCGGCAGGCGTACGCCCATCTCGCCGGCATCCTGTTGGATGCCGGGCAGCCCACCCAGGCTCTCACCGTGGCCCGGCGCGCGGTCAACGTGGATGCCGAGGACGTACGCGCCCAGGTGCTCGGTTACCGCGCGCTCGGCACCGCGCTGGTGGCCAACGGCGATCTGGAAGGCGGTCGTGCCGCCTATCTGCGGGCGCTGGCGGCCGCGACCGCCACGGGGGCTGTCAGCGAGGCGCCGCAGACCCGCAGGCTGCTGGCGAGACTGCCGGTCAGCGGGGCCGCCGACGGCGCGACCATCACTCCCGCGGGCCTGGCCGGGACGGCCGGATGAACCGCTGGAGCGGTCACCTCCCGTGGCCGGGCCTTGCGCGCGTCAACCGGCGCTCGAGGCCCCGGCGGGACCTCGAGCCGGTCGCCGGTCGCCGGTCGCCGGTCTCAGCGTGCGCGGCGGGAGAGGCGTTCGCGATCGAGCAGCACGACCGCGCGGGAGTCCAGGCGCAGCCAGCCCCGGGTGGCGAAGTCGGCGAGCGCCTTGTTCACCGTCTCCCGGGACGCGCCCACCAGCTGGGCCAGTTCCTCCTGCGTGAGTCCGTGCTCGACACGGACACCGGCGGCCTCGTTGCCGGGCTGTGCCGGCTCGCCGAAGCGTTCCGCCAAGTCGAGGAGGGCTTTCGCCACTCGCCCCGGCACATCCGTGAACACCATGTCGGCAACGTTGTCGTTGGTACGCCGCAACCGGCGGGCCAGCTCCCGCAGGAGCATCGCGCCCGCCTCCGGGCGTGATCGCAGCCAGGGACGCAACGCGGTATGTTCCAGCAACAGCAACGATGCATCCGTGACTGCCGTAGCGGTAGCCGTGCGTGGGCCGGGGTCGAACAACGACAGCTCCCCGAACAAGTCTCCGGGACCCATCACGGACAGCAGGTTCTCCCGGCCGTCGGCCGACTGACGTCCTATCTTCACCTTTCCGGACAGGACGATGAAGACCCGGTCCCCGACATCTCCTTCACGGAACAGCACGTCCCCACGGGTGACATCCTGCCGATCAAGATGGTCGGAGAGGGCCATTCGGTCCTGCTCGGACAGCCCTACGAACAGTGGTACACGGGCAAGCAGATCCTCCACGGTCCTGAGCATGCCAGGACTATCGGCAGAGAGCACGGCCAGGGACCCCCAGATGGCCCCGACAGGCCGATCGACAGGGCTCCGACGGGCCGATCGACACGGCCCGACCCGGACCCGACGGGCCGATCGACACGGCCTAGCCCCGCGCGGTCAGGCGGCTCGATGCTTGCCCGGCGGCGGTCGGCGCAGGCGCCGCCGGTAGCGCTCCAACGCGGCGGGGAGGCCCTGATTGACGAAGGTGCTGACCTCGTCCGGCCGGGCGTTGTCGAGGAAGCCCTCGAGGCCCTTACCGGTGTCGGCGGCATTCAACGGACGTTCCACCCGTTCCATCGCCAGCAGAAGGCCGAGAAGCAGCAGGGGAAAGGTGACCGCGGCAATGACAAACATGACCTCTCCATGGTGGCCGACCGGCGACCATCGCATGCGACCGGGGGTGGGTGTGTCGCGCATTGGCCACCTGGCCGGGGCCCGTTCGGACCACCCGGCCGCGGCGCCGGACGGGCGGATCGACCGGCAGATACGCTGCCAGACATGCCCGCAACCGTCGACGCCGCGGCCGAGACCCCGCTCGCGAAGACCCGGCGGGCTCGCCGGATAGTGCGTCTGCTGGGCGATATCCATCCCGACGCCCGCATCGCGTTGCACTTCGACAACGCTCTCGAACTGCTGGTTGCCACCGTCTTGTCGGCCCAGTGCACCGACAAGAAGGTCAACGAGGTCACTCCCGGAGTGTTCGCCCGTTATCGGACCGCAGCTGGCTATGCGGGCGCGGACCGCGCCGAACTCGAGGACATGCTGCGGCCGACCGGGTTCTTCCGTGCCAAGGCGAACTCGCTGATCGGCATCGGCGCGGCCCTGACCGAACGCTTCGACGGTGAGGTTCCACGGTCGCTGGCGGCCCTGGTGACCTTGCCGGGCGTCGGTCGCAAGACGGCGAACGTCGTGCTCGGGCATGCGTTCGACATGCCCGGAATCACCGTCGACACCCACGTCGGGCGGCTGTCCCGCCGCTTTGGGCTGACCACTCAGACCGACCCCGTCAAGGTCGAGTCGGACCTGGCGGCGCTCATCGAACAGCGGGACTGGACCATCGCCTCCGATCGCATGATCTTTCATGGGCGACGGATCTGTCACTCGCGCCGCCCGGCCTGCGGCGCCTGCGGGCTAGCCCGGCTGTGCCCGTCCTTCGGGCTCGGCCCCACCGAGCCTGCCGAGGCGGCCCGGCTGGTCCGGGGAACACGCAGCGACGTCGAAACCCTGCGATGACCGAGCTGCCAGCCAACGCCGACGGCGCCTTCGACACCGACGGGACTACCGTCCCCCCGCCCCCGGCCTGGCTGCGCGCTCTGGCGGAGAAGGCCGGGCAGGCCTTCGTGACCAGCCGGACCCATCCGGGTCATGCAGGCGCGGATGCTCGACCGGCCGCCGTACTCATCCTGTTCGGCGATGATGGCCCGGAGGGGCCGGACATCCTCCTGCTCGAACGGGCGGCCGAGCTGCGCAGCCATGCCAGCCAGCCCGCGTTCCCCGGTGGCGCCACCGACGCGACAGACGAGTCGCGGGTGCACACAGCGCTACGCGAAGCCGAGGAGGAGGTAGGGCTCGACCCCGCGGGGGTCGAGGTGCTCGCCGTCGCATCCCCGCTCTACCTGCACGCCAGTCGTTATCTCGTGACCCCGGTGATCGGCTGGTGGCATACTCCGTGCGCGGTCGTACCCGTCGATCCCGCCGAGACGTCGTCGGTCGCCCGGGTGCCACTCGCGGAGCTGGCCGACCCGGCCAACCGGGTCATGCTGCGCCACCGCACCGGCCTCGCCGGACCCGCCTTCCGGGTCCGCGGCATGCTGGTGTGGGGCTTCACCGCGGGCATCCTCGATGTTCTTCTCCGTCTCGGCGAGTGGGAACGGCCGTGGAACGACACCGAGCTCATCGACTACCCGGTCGCGCGGGCCACGACCAGCGGGACCCCGGTCGTGCCCGCACAGACGACCAGCCCACCGGCACCGTCCCACCCACCGGCACCGTCCCACCCACCGCTACAGTCCGGTCCACTGGACAAGTCCCCGCCACTGGACAAGTCCAGCCCGCCGGCGGCACCGGCATCGCCCTGCGACGAGAGGCACAGCTGATGACCAGCACCGCGGACCGTGACCATGCGGGACCGCGACCGTCCATCCACTCCTCCCGGCAGGGGCGGTCACGACGGCCGGATGGTATCCAGCACCCGCCCGCTCGGGTGGCCTGGATGGACCGGACGGGCTGGACCAGGCGGACAACCCGGCTGGGCCGGCTGGGCCGGCTCACGGTAGCCCTCGGGCTGGCACTCGGTCTGTTCCTGGGCGCCGCGGGTTGCGGAGGCTCGGGCAAGGACGGCACGTCGACGGGGCCCTCCCTCACTCCCACCGAGGGAGCGGGCGGCCTGCAGATCTTCGCCGTCACGGGCCTGCCGAACCTGCACTTCTCCGCGATGGAACTGGTGGCCAGGCCGGGGCGGATCCGCGTCGACTTCTCGGTCGCGCCGCAGTCCCCGCCGCACAACTTCGTCATTCCGCGGATTCCCGAGGCACACACGCGCATCGTCTCCGCGGGAGAGTCACAGAGCATCACCTTCTCCGTGACGGAACCGGGTAGCTACCCGGTGGTCTGCACTCTGCATCCCAACATGACAGCCACACTGAAGATCCTCTGAGTCGAACCGACGCCCGCCGTGCTCAACGTCCTGGACATCGTTCTTCTCCTGCTCGTCGTACTCTTCGCGATCTCCGGGTACCGGCAGGGCTTCCTGGTGGGCGCGCTGTCGTTCGTCGGCTTCCTCGGTGGTGGTGTGCTCGGTGCCAAGGTTGCGAAGCCCTTCGCCGAACTGATCGGCCAGGAGAGCCACGGCGCCATGGTCGGTCTCCTGGCCGTGCTCGGTCTCGCCCTGGTCGGGCAGGTCGCGGGCACCGCGATCGGGGTCGCCAGCCGGGACCGGGTGACCTGGCGCCCCGGCAGGGCCGTCGATGCCGCCGCGGGTGCGGTGCTCTCCGGCTTATCGGTGCTTCTTGTCGCCTGGCTGCTGGCGACGGCCGTCGATCGATCGCCCTTCGAGTCCCTCGCCCACTCGGTCCGGGAATCGCGGATCCTCGCCACCGTGGACGCCGGGATGCCCAACGAGGTCCGCAGTGCATTCGCCGACCTGCGCCAACTGGCTGACGACAACGGCTTCCCCGAGGTCTTCGCCGGGCTCGGCGGCGGGCGCATCGTCGCTGCCGATCCGCCCGATCCCGCTTCCACCCGGACTGCCGGGGTCCGCAACGCGGCGGCGAGCATCGTGAAGATCCGTGGCGTCGCCAGCTCCTGCGACAAACGGGTCGAGGGATCCGGGTTCGTCATCGCCCCGCAGCGCGTGATGACCAACGCGCACGTCGTAGCCGGAGTGCACCGTCCGGTGGTCGTGCTGGCCTCGCGCACCCTGCCTGCCGAGGTCGTCCTGTTCGACCCCGACCGGGACGTCGCCGTGCTCCGCGTGCCGGACCTGCAACGGCCGCCGCTGCGGTTCCGGACAAACCCACCGGCCGCGGCCGAAGACGCCGCAGTGATCGCCGGTTATCCCCAGGACGGGCCATACACCACTGTGGCGGCGCGCGTCCGCAACCATCAGACCGCCCAGGCCCCGGACATCTACTCGCACGGCCTCGTCCTGCGCGACATCTACGCGGTCCGTGGACGGGTGTTGCCGGGAAACTCCGGTGGACCCCTGTTGTCCGAAAGCGGAGACGTCCTGGGCGTCGTGTTCGCCGCGGCCGTCAACGACAGCGACACCGGTTACGCCCTGAGCGCCGCCGAAGTGGCCAGGCCTGCCGCCGCCGGGGTGATCGCCACGGCGGAGGTGAGCACTCAGGGGTGCGACTGACCTCCCGTACTCCCGCACCGGTGGCCGGGCGACGCTCAGGGACGAAGCCAGCCGAGCAGTTCGGCGTTGACGAGGTCGGGGGCCTCCTCATGCGGGAAGTGCCCGATCTCACCGAGCAGACGCCAGGTGTAGGGGCCGCTGACGTAACGCCCGGAGCCCTGGGCGGTGGACGGCAGGAAACAACGGTCCATTTCCCCGTGTATCTGCAGGGTCTCCATCCGCAGCGACCGACGGAGGACACTACCGAAACGCGCCCCATCGGGCCGGAATAACGACCGGAAGATCCACCGGTGGTACTCCAGGGAGCTGTGCGCCACCCCGGGAACGCGCATCGCCGATCGATATCGCCGCTCGGCCTCGGCATCCGGATACCCAGGTCCTCCCCAGCCGCGTAGCAGCGTTGCGACGTGGGCGGCGTCCTCGGCCACCAGGACCCGTTCGGGCCGCCACGGCAGCTGAAAACCGAGCATGTACCGGCTGGCGACACCCTGACCACGAGGATCCGCCGCGATCTGGTGCCGCAGCCGCAACGGATGGGGCATGGCCAGGATCGCGAGTCGACGCACCACCATCGGATGACGGACCGCAGTGGTCCAGCCAAGCAGCCCACCCCAGTCGTGGCCCACGACCGCGGCGTCCGGTTCCCCTAATGCTCTGACCAGACCGGCCACGTCATCGGAGAGGGTGAAGGCGTCATAGCCCCGAGGCGGCTTGTCACTCGCTCCGTAGCCGCGCAGGTCCGGCGCGACGACGCGGTAGCCCGCCGCCGCCAGCGCGGTGAGTTGGTGACGCCAGGCCCACCAGAACTGCGGGAAGCCATGCAGCAGCAGGACGAGCGGGCCGCTCCCCAACTCCGCCACGTGCAGCCGGGTACCGTTGGCAGACACGTCACGGTGCCGCCACGGCCCGTCGACCAGGACGGTGGCGGGCTCGGGAACGGTGTCCTCCATCGCCTGCCAGGATGGCAGACCAGCCCCCGGCCCCGGACCGGCGGTGCTCGTGACGAGCCGGTCGTGGGGTCCGCCGCCGGCCCTCGAACGTCCGCCGCCGGCTCCCTCGCCAGACCCTGTGCCGACCGCGCCTGCAGCTTGGGTACCGGCGAACACCGAACAGGACGTCAGTGCCCGCGCTGGCCCGGGTGGGCGGCCGCACCCGCCGACTCGACCGCGTCTCCCGGTCCGACCGGACCCGCCGACCTGGCTGGGGCGGTCGTCGGATTACGTAGCCAGGTGATGTCGTCGCGCACGGTCTGGATGGTCCGCTCGGGCGGGGAGAGCTTGCGCAACCGCGCCATCGCGAACAGGGCCAGCAGCCCCGCGACGACGAGGTAGAGACCGGCCGTCAGCAGATAGGACCAGAAACGCTCGATGCCGGCCCAGGTGAACAGCTCTCCCAGAAAGATCGTGACGGCGATCAGAGCGCAGAACCCGAGGCCGGCCGCCACCGCCAGAAAACCGATTCCGAGCGCAGCCGACACCGCCTGCTGGGCAAGCTCGGCCTTGGCCAGGTTGATCTCCTGACGAACCAACAACGAGACATCGCGAGTGGCCAGAGCCACCAGCTCACCCAGCGTCGGCTCACGGCCGTCCCGAGCCTTCCCGGCTGCGATCGACACTTCTGGTCCTCCCTCTGGCGGCGACCCGCCCGTGCTGGACGGCGGGACAGTTCGCGCTACCGCCCTGATCCGACATGCACCCTGATCCGACATGCACCCTGATCCGACATGCACCCTGATCCGACAGGGTCCGAACCGGCGGCGGACCGGGAGGCCCCACCGGAGGCCATCCGCCCCGGCCCCCTCCGGTCCATACCGTCAATACCCTCCCGGCCGACCGTCCCCCCATCATGACGCGGTCCGCCGCCCCGGTCCCGCTACGCAGTCTCCCCCGCGCGGAGCCGCCTGGGGGCCCAACGACGCGGCTCAGACCTGTGACTCCTCCTACGGGTCTCACCGTCTTCCCGCTTGGCCCGGCCCGCCTGGCCTGGACGGTCCGACCCCGCACGGCCCAGCCCGCATGGCCCAGCCCGCATGGCGCGGACGGGTAGCGTGCGAGCTGTGAGTCTCCGCCCGTCTGGAACAATCCTCGCCGCCGATCCACTCGCCCGTGTTGCCGCTCTGCCCGGGGTGCGTGAAGCCGCGGACAGCGCCCGATCCGCGGTGGACACGCTTCTGCGCCACCGCGTTCTGCGCCGCCAGAGCGCCGAGGTGACCGCGGAGGCATCGTTGCGGGCCGCCCGCGCCTGCGCCGCCCTCGAGGGATACGAGATCAGCCTGGACGAGTTGCGGGCGCACCTGGCCCGGTCCGGGCCCGAAGGCGTGCTCCCCGGCCCGGAGGAAACGGACGCGTCGAAGGCCGGAGCGGTCACCGACCGCGGTACACGGAACGACGCCGCCATGACCGGATCCGGCCATCCGTTACCTGTCGTCCTCGGCACGGTTCGGCTCTACGCCGAACTGGGCATCCTGGTTCCGGCCTGGGAGCGGGCACCGCGACAGGCCCTGGCCCGCATGCACGTGCTGCTGGGCCGGGGTTTCGTCCCGGACGACGAGCTCGGTCGTCCGCGGGCCGATGCCGGCACCCGGGCGATCCTCGACCCGTTGCGGTTGGGCCCGCCTCCCCACTCGGTGGAGACCTCGGTTCGGCTGGATGGCCTGACCGGACTCCTCGTCGCGCCCACGAGCGCGCCGGCGATCGTGGTGGCCGCCGTGGTGCACGGGGAGCTGCTGGCCCTACGACCGTTCGGCGCCCTCGACGGGGTCATCGCCCGGGCCGCCGCCCGTCTGGTCCTGATCGGCCGGGGCCTCGATCCCAAGGCACTCACGGCGACCGACGTCGGACATCTCGAGATGGGACAGAACCCGGCGAGCATCCTGCGGGTGGACCGCGCGGGGGACGCCCACGCCGGAGAGGCCTACGCCGGGGACGCCTACGCCGGGTACCGCGAGGCCGCCGCGGCCTATGTCGGTGGCGGCGCCGACGGCGTGGCCATCTGGGTACGGCACTGCGCGAAGGCCCTGGAACTCGCCGCGCGGGAGTCCCTCGCCGTCTGCGAGGCGCTCGCCCGAACCTGATCCACACTTACGGAGCGATTGACGCACCTGACGGATCCGCTGCAGGGATGGACCACAACGAACCTGCCCGTATGAACCACTCGGTGCGGACCCCTGCGTGGGCTGCCGCCCCCTCCTGCCACGTGGGCGGCAGCCACGCGTTCCCGGCCTGCGGCCTCGGCAGGTCTCGGCAGGTCGAAACCTCCATCAGAACATCTTCAGGCCCTGTGGAGGGCGGTCATCCACAGGGCCTGTCCCGGCGCATGGTGAGACCACGTCTTCCCCGACCCCGATGGGAACGAGGCCGCCATGTCCCCTGCTCCGCCCCTGCTGACCGCCGCGGAGAACCACGGTCCGGTCGTACGCCCGCTCATCGTCACCGCCATTCCCGACCTGCTCGACGATCTGTTGCGGCTTGCGGCGGCCGCCGGTGTGTCGATGACGGTCGCCGCCGAGATGAGCGCGGTGCGCCGCAACTGGACGTCGGCTCCCCTGGTCATCGTCGGAATGGACGAGGTCGAGCCGTGCATCGCGGCCACGCTGCCCGATCGACGGCATGTAGTCCTGGTCGGGGGACACGTCGACGACGGCCGGGTGTGGGACGCCTCCGTGCGCATCGGCGCCGATCACGTGGTCTTCCTTCCCGAAGCCGAGCCCTGGCTGGTCGACCTCCTCAGCGATCTCGACGGCCTCGATCGGCATCGTTCGGTGACGCTGGGCATCATCGGCGGCCGCGGCGGGACGGGAGCCTCCACCTTGGCCGTCTCGCTGGCCCTGGCCGGGCTGAGGCACGACCTGCGCACGATGCTGATCGACGCGGATCCGCACGGTGGCGGGCTCGCCCCCGCCTTCACCCGCCTCGTGCCGTCCATGTCCGGTGCCTTCCCTGGCGGGGAGACCTCCAGTCTGGCGCCGCTGTTTCCCACGCGCCACGACCAGCATGACCAGATGGACGGGAGCGGCCCGGTCGGACCGATCGCCTGGTCCGACCGGCTGCCCCGCCGGGGTGACCTCTCCGTGGTGTCCTGGGATCCCGCCGTCAGCCCAGCCGTTCCCCCGGCGACGATGGCCACCCTGCTCGCGACCGCTCGTTGCACGTCCGACCTGGTGATCCTGGATCTCCCCGGCCGAGGGAATCCGGCGGCCACCGCAGTCGACGCGGGCACCACCGTGGCCCTGCGGACCTGCCAGACGGTGCTGATCGTCACGCCCGCGGACCTGCCGTCGATCGTGGCGGCCGAACGTGTCTGCTCGGCCGCCATCCGCCGGTCCGCCGATGTGCGCGCCGTCGTCCGGCTGCACCCGTCCGACCGCCTCACCCCGGAGGCAATCGCCACGATGCTCGGCGTGCCACTGGCCGGGGTGATCAGCAGCCGACGGCACCGTTCGGTTCCCACTCGCGACCGCTACGGCGGCTCAGCCGACAGGAACACCATCGATCGCCTCAGCGAGGAGCTGCTGACCCGCCTCTGCGTTCTCGGGCCACGGGTGTGGCCCGATCCGGAGGCCTGGTCATGACCGGGCTCGGCGAGCGACGCAGGTCCCCATTCCCCGCCACAGGTCACACGGCCTCACCGGCTGCCCGAGCGGCCGCGAGGCCCGCGGTCTCCACACGATCTTCACCGCCGTCCGCAATTCCATCGGAACCGCTCGAACCGTCAGAACCGGTGACCGCACCCGCGGAGCCGCCCGGAGCCGGCCCGCTGGATCCCCTCCTCGCTGATCCGCACGTCACCGATGTCCTGGTCAACGGGCCCGGTGAGGTCTGGGTGGAACGCCGGGGCCGGCTCATCCGTACCTCGGTCGCGTTCGCGGACGAGGAAGCGGTGCGGCGCCTGGCCGTTCGTCTCGCCGCGACGGCCGGGCGGCGCCTGGACGCCGCGATGCCCTTCGCTGACGTGCAACTGCGCGACGGAACCCGGTTGCACGCGGTTCTGGCACCGATCGCGGTGCAGGGTACGTGCCTGTCGCTGCGACGGACCCGGCGTCGCCCCTTCACCTTCGACGAACTCGTGCTCGCCGGAACAATGAGCCCGGCGGTGGCGGGCGTGCTGCACGCGGTCCTGAGCGCCCGACTTGCGATCGTGGTGACCGGGGGCACCGGCTCGGGCAAGAGCACACTGCTTGCCGCACTACTGGGAGCGGTGCGCCCCGACGAACGGATCGTGCTGGTGGAGGACACCGCCGAGCTCGTCATGGACCGTCCGGGGATGGTGCGGCTCGAGGCCCGCCCGCCGAACATCGAGGGCGCTGGCGAGGTGACCCAGCGCGATCTGGTCCGCCAGGCGCTGCGCATGCGCCCGGATCGGCTGGTGCTCGGCGAGGTCCGCGGCCCCGAGGTGCTCGATCTCCTCGTCGCCCTCAACACCGGTCACGAGGGCGGGCTGAGCACCGTGCACGCCAACGACACCAGTGCGCTGCCCACCCGCCTGGAGGCTCTCGCCGCCCTCGCCGGGCTGTCCCGCCCCGCGGTCCACAGCCATATCGCGGCAGCGCTCCACACCGCCGTTCATCTTTGCCGGGAGGCCGACGGCCGCCGTCGGGTCTGCGCGATCGGGGTGTTCCGCCAGACGGACAGCGGACTGGTTCAGGTCGTGCCGGCCCTGGTCGTTCCTGCCGCACCTTCCCGGAACGGGCCAGCCCTGCGCGCCTGCGACCCGACGCCGGCGGAGGGTCTGCCGATCCTGCGTGACCTGCTGGACGTGCGCGGTGTCTCGCTTCCAGCCCTGGTTGACGCCGGGTCGCAGGTGCGGAGGCGAGCATGACCGTACTCGAGCGCGTGGGGACCGTCCCGGCAACCATCGCAGTCACCCGGCCGAGGACCGGAACCATGATCGGTTCAGGAATCGGCCTGGTCCTCGGTGCCGTCCTGCTCACGCTGGCCTCCGGACCGGTGGCTGCGGGCGTCATGGCCGTGCTGCTCTGCTGTCTCGCCCGGGCGCGACGGCGGTCACTGGAGCGGCGCAGGCAGGTGGCGGTCCGCCAGTCCGCGGAAGACCTCCTCGCCGCGTTCGCGGCCGAGCTCGACGCCGGCGCACCCCAGCTCGAGGCCCTACGCCGGGCGGCGGGCGGCATCGACGAACTCGTTGCGGCACCGGCGGGACGATCGGCGTGGCTGCCCATCGACCAGCTCGGTGCCGCGCTCGACCGGACGGAGGAGCCCGGTGCGTTGTTGTGCCGCAGTGAGGCGTCATCACTGCGGCAGCTCGGAGTCGCCTACCAGGTCTGCGCGGCCGTCGGCGCAAGGCTGGCGCCCGTCGCGACGATGCTCGCGGCGGTCGCCCGCGCCGACGCGGTGCGGGCGGGCGAGCTGACCTCGGCACTGGCCGGGCCCCGGTCATCCGGACGGCTGGTGGCCTCGCTTCCGCTGGCCGGAATCGTCCTGGGGTCGCTCGCGGGAGCAGCGCCGATTGCGGTGCTGCTGGGCACGCCGGCGGGGATCGGATGCCTGCTCGTGGGCGGGCTCGCCGACCTGGTCGGAGTCCGCTGGCTTCGCCGCTTGGCGGACGGCGTGGAGCGACGGGGAGAGCCGGTGGCCGTGGATGCAACGGGCCTCGCGCCCCCGACCTCCGCCGTGGCGGGGCACAACCGGTTCCTCGCCGACTTTCCCCTGGCCCTGGACCTGATCGCGGCGTGTCTACGCAGCGGGGAAACCATTATGTCGGCGGCGCGGGCCGTCGGCGCCGCCACCGGTGGCGTGTTGGGCGCGGAACTGTGCTCCGTGGGCGATGCACTCGCGGCGGGCGCCACGGTGGGCGCCGCATGCGAGCGACTGGTGGCCGCGAGTCATGCTCCCCGACTCACCGACCGGTTGCCCGGATGGGCTCGCCGCGGCCGCGTGACGCCGCCGTCCCGGCGGGCCAGGATGGTGCGGGCAGCGATCATGGCGCTCGATCGCGCGGAGATGTCCGGGGCGAAGCTCGCCGCCACTCTCACCCGACTGGCCGATCGTGCCAGGGACGAAGCCCACGCGGAGAGCATCGCCGCGGCTCGTCGGGCAGGTGTCCTGGCGGTCGCGCCCCTGGGCCTGTGCTTCCTTCCCGCCTTTCTCCTGCTCGGAGTGGTCCCCATGGTCCTCGGATCCGTCCCCGCGCTGTTGCCGGCCTGAAGTCCCGATCATCCAGCTGCCACCGCGGCGCCAAGCGCCCAGGTCTGACCCATCGCTCGATCCCGATCCTCCCCCGTCCCGGAGGTAGTTCTCATGTTCCTGGCAGCCCGCTCCTCGTGCCGACGCCTGTCGCGATGGCCGGTGTCCCGGCGGCTTCTCAGCGTGTGGCGCCCGGCCGTCCAGGCCCGCGACCACGGCATGTCCACCGCCGAGTACGCGGTCGGCACGCTTGCGGCCGTGGCGTTCGCCGGCGTCCTCTACGCGGTGGTATCGAGCTCCGCGACCCGGTCGCTGGTCTCCTCGGTGGTGCAGCGCGCGCTGACCGTGGCGTTCTGAGCGCGGCCGTGATGCCTGTGCGCTCCTCCCAGCGGCCGCCGCGGCCGGTGACCCACCGACGTGGGAGATCCGTCCGCGGGTCGGACCGCGGCCAGGCCACCGCCGAGCTCGCGATTGGCCTGCCCTCACTGTTCGTCGTCTTCTTCCTGGCTGCCTGGATGCTCGGTGCCGTCGCGGCCCAGACCCGATGCGCCGACGCGGCACGCATCGGCGCCCGCCTGGCCGCCAGGGGGGAGCCGGATTCGGCCGTGCACACCATGGTGATCCAGGCGGCACCCGTCGGCTCCACCGTGACGCTGCACCGCGGCGCGGGTCGGCTCGAGGTACAGGTGTCGGTGCACGTCGGTGGCATCGGCGTCAGCCGGCTGGTTCCCGGCATCGAGGTGGCGGCGCGGGCCGTCACCCCCGTCGAGGCGACGGTCGATCTTCCGTCCGATGCCCCCACCGGATGCCCGGCCCGGATGGTGCCGTGAGCGGGGCGCGCCGGCTGAGGACGCTGCCGACCGTCAAGCCGGGGGTAGCGCCGTCCGTCGCGGCCCCCGATGCGGGGTCCGCGACGGTATGGCTGCTGGCCGTCCTGTTCGCGCTGCTCTCGCTGGTGAGCGTCGCGTTCACCGTGACGGTGATCAGCGCGGTCCGGCAGCGGGCCGCTGGAGCGGCGGATCTCGCCGCCCTCGCGGCCGCTGCGATGCCGCCCGCCGACCAGCGGACGGTGTGCGCGCGGGCCGACGAGGTCAGCGCAGCCAACGGGGCGCGGCTGGCAGCCTGCCGGGTCGACGGCAACGCCGTCGAGGTGACGGTCCTCGCGCGCCTACCGGCGGTACTCGGCCCGCTCCCGGAGCTGTCCGCCCGCGCCCGTGCCGGGCCGTGGGGAGGAGCGGAGGGTGTCTACTTCCCGGTCGGCGTGGACGACCCGGTTCCGGAACGGACGCCCTCGCGAGGTTGGGCGGCGCCGCTCGCCGCATCACCGCCACTGTCACGGCGCCGCAGATCAGCGACGCGGGCGACGATCCGGTCGCCCCGGTGGGGATGGGTGATGATCTGGCCCGAGGACGCCGCGGTGGGGACGGCCGCGGGCATCGGAGCGGCCGCCGGGCGCGCCTCGGGCGGGGCCGTCCGGGTTCGCGCCCCGCCGGTGGCGGCTTCGACGGACCGGGGGCCGCCGGTGGCGGGCGCGGGCGGAGCGGCCGGCGCGGCCGGCGCGGAACGCACCAGCGCCTCCATCTCCCGGGCGCGCTGGCGTTCCATCCGGTGGCGGCGGCGATCCCGCGCGAGGCCCTGCAGGAAGAGCTGCACGCCGGCCGCTACCAGCACTCCCGTGGCCAGGCCGAGGACGAACAGGCCCCAGGTGTCGAACGAGAGTATCTGTCCCATGATCAGGACTTCGGTGTGACCGCTGTTCTCCAACACGAGATCCGCGGTGAGAACTCCAGCCACCAGCAACAGCACGACACCGACGGTTACCACCGAGACCTCCAGAACCATGGACGTTGGTATAAACGACGGAGAAAAGCCGATCTGGTCGACATACCCGGGTCCGGTCGCGGGGGAACCACGCCGCGGCGAAGTGGTCACGGGGCTAGCCGATCATGGCGGTCACCGCGGCGAGGAGCCGCCAGGCAGCCGCCTTGTCGAGCGGCTCATTGCCATTTCCGCATTTGGGCGACTGGACGCACGACGGGCAGCCCGCCGGGCACTCACACGCTTCGATCGCGTCCCGGGTCGCAGCCAGCCAGGCACCGATTCGGAGGAATCCCCGTTCAGCGAAACCCGCCCCGCCGGCGTGTCCGTCGTAGACGAAGACGCTGGTGCGTTCGGTGTCCGGATGGAGCGCGGTCGAGACACCGCCGATATCCCAACGGTCACAGGTCGCGAACAGCGGGAGCAGACCGATCGCCGCGTGTTCGGCGGCGTGGACGGCACCGGGGACATCCGCAGGCTCGATCGCGGCTCGGGCAAGCAGGTCGTCGGACAGCGTGTACCAGACGGCCCGGGTCCGCAGCTGACGCGGCGGCAGATCGAGAGGCTCCTGCCCGAGTACCTCGCCCGTCGCGATCAGCCGCCGCTGGTATCCGACGACCTGGCTGGTGACCTCGACCACGCCGAGGTGCACCTCCACGTCGGGCAGCACCCGGGATCGCGACGACTCCACCACCCTGATGTCGGTGTGGTCACGCGCGGTGGTCGTCCATTCCGGCGCCGACTCGCATACGAACGCGACGGATTCCTCGAGGTCGAGGTCCTCGACCACGAAGCTCGATCCCTGGTGGAGATAGACCGCGCCAGCGTGCACCGTCGTGTGCGAGGTCGCGGCGTCCACGGTGCCCAGAAGCCGACCGGTCCGCGCTTCGACGATGCGAACCGGTGGTCCTCCCGCCCCTCGGATGTCCACATCCGGCCGGGCCCGTTGCGTCCAGAACCAGCCCGTGGGCCGGCGGCGCAGCCGGCCTCGGCGGACCAGGTCGTTGACGGCGAACGCAGCGGTCGGTCCGAACAACGCCAGATCCGCCTCGGTCAGCGCCAGCTCGGCCGCGGCGCACTCCAGGTGCGGAGCGAGCACGTAGGGATTGTCGGGGTCGAAGACGCTGGCCTCCACCGGCCGTCCGAAGACGGCTTCGGGATGATGCACCAGGTAGGTGTCAAGCGGATCGTCCCGGGCGACCAGCACGGCCAGCGATCGCCGGCCATCCCGCCCGGCGCGTCCGGCCTGCTGCCAGAGCGAGGCGAGCGTGCCGGGAAAACCGGCGGTGACGGTGGCGTCCAGCCCGCTGATGTCCACCCCGAGCTCGAGTGCCGACGTCGCGGCCGCCCCGAGCAGGGCGCCCGAGCGGAGATCCTCCTCCAGGGCCCGTCGCTCCTCCGGCAGGTAGCCGGCCCGATACGCCGCCACCCGGTCGGCGAGGTCTGCGGCGATCCGACCGAGTTCGCGGCGGGCGGTCACCGCCACCACCTCGGCGGCCCGTCGCGAGCGGACAAAGACCAGGGTGCGCACACCGTCCGCGACGAGGTCCGTCAGCAGGTCCGCGGACTCGGCGGTCACCGACCGGCGGACGGGGGCGCCGTTCTCGCCCGGGCCGGGCGCGGAGGTCGGGTCCTCCCGGTCCGGCGAGCTCTGCCCGGTCGTGAGCAGCGGAGGTTCGTAGAGCACGAAGTCCAGTGGCCCCCGCGGAGATCCGTCAACGTCGACCACCTCGACCTCCACGCCGGTGAGCCGTGCGGCCGAGACCCCGGGATCGGCGACGGTCGCGGACGCGAGCAGGAACACCGGATCGGTCCCGTAGCGCGCGCAGATCCGCCGCAGCCGGCGGATCACCGCGGCCACGTGTGCGCCGAACACCCCTCGGTAGCCGTGGCACTCGTCGACGACGACGTAACGCAGGCCGCGCAGGAACTGGGTCCACCGCCGGTGGAAGGGCAGGATGCCACGGTGGAGCATGTCGGGGTTGGTCAGGACCAGGCCGGCATGCGCCCGGACCCAGTCCCGTTCGGCCGCCGGCGTGTCCCCGTCGAACGCGGCGGCCCGGATACCGGTGAGCCGCAGCGACCGCACGGCTCTGAGCTGGTCGTGGGCCAGCGCCTTCGTGGGCGCCAGGTAGAGTGCCCGGGCACCGGGCTCGGCGAGCAGCCGGGACAGCACCGGCATCAGATAGCCAAGCGACTTACCCGAGGCCGTGCCGGTCGCCAGCACCACGCTGCGCCCGGCGTATGCGGCCTCGGCGGCAGCCGCCTGGTGGCTCCAGGGGCTCGCGATCCCGGCGGCCGTCCACCGTCCCCGCAGGACCGGATCGATCCAGTCCGGCCATGGCGCCGGGCAGCCGTCCCGAGCCGGGACACGCTCGATGTGCGTCATGCACCGCGCTCGTCGCACGTCGCGGCGCAGCCCGGCAAGGACCGTGTCCGCGCCGTCGACATCCACCGGCGAGCCCACGACGATCGAGGATATGCGTCTCGACGCGGTCACGGCGCCCCTCAGCCGGACGAACCCCCCGAACATCGCCCTCTCGGGCCCCCGGGCCCCCGGGCCGGGGATCATCTCGGCGTGGCTACGGACAGCGAGGCCGATGACAAGACGACAGGCGGACCACGGAGTGTCCCCGCGGGACCAGCTGCGCCGAAACCGCCGATGCAGTCGGTCGACCCCCACACGAGCGCCAAGATCGGGGATACATTTCATCAGACGTCATCAGCCGGCGATGCCGCAACACCGGACCCGCGATCTGTGTCGCGGCACACCGGATTGATCCTCCTCGTGGGAGGGTAATGGCGCCGTGATGTCGGTCGCCCGAAGCACGGGACGGCCGGAAGCACACAAGGAGGATCCGTGGACCTGTCCCTCACGACACGCCAGGAAGGCAACCACACGGTCGTGGTGGTGGGCGGCGAGATCGACGTCTACACCGCGCCGAAGCTTCGCGAGCAGCTCATCGATCTCGTGTCCGGGGGGTCATACCACCTCGTCGTCGACATGGAAGGCGTCGAGTTCCTCGATTCGACGGGCCTCGGGGTCCTCGTCGGCGGGCTCAAGCGGGTGCGTGCGCACGAGGGTTCGCTGCGTCTGGTCTGCACTCAGGAGCGCATCCTGAAGATTTTCCGGATCACCGGCCTGACCAAGGTCTTCCCCATCCACTCCTCCATCGAGGAAGCCCTTGCCGCCAGCGACTGAGCCGGACATCACTCTTTCGCGAAAGGCAGGCCCGCCGTATGCCCACCGTTGAGCTGCGGTTCGCTGCACTGAACGGGCACGTTCGTACCGCCAGGATGATCGCGACGGCGGTCAGCCGGCGCGCGGGAGTTCCGGTCAGCGCGGCCGACGAGATCAAACTTGCGGTGACGGAGGCATGCACCCGAGCGGTGCGCGTCAACCGCAGGCATGCGCCGCAGGCCCCGGTGCATGTCGCGCTCACCGATGGCGCCGATTCCTTCACCATCACGGTGGCCGACTGCGGCCGGACCGGAGACGAGGTCGCCCCCGGTCCGGACGGTGGCCTCGTCACCGCGACCACCCTGCTCGAACTCGGATCCGAGTCGACTCAGCCGCCGGGTTGGGCGGAACCGGCGGACGACGATCCCTCGGCGGACAACTCTGGTTTCCCACCGGGGCTCGGACTCGCCCTCATCGAGGGACTCGTCGACGAGATCGAGATCAGGCGTGGCCCCGACGGCGTGGGTACGGTTGTCGCGATGACCTGGCACACCGGCGCCACATCGGACCCCTGCGAATCCGCGGTGTAGGACCTCTCCGGTCTCCCTGCCTGGGCCCGGCGACTGTTCCAGCCTCCGACCGTGCCGCCATGTGCCCCGCGCCAGGTTCCGAAGGTGGGGCACATGGAACCTGACATGGAGGTGGAGCCACGGCGCCAGTCTGCCATGTCAGTAACAGCACGAGCGATCTTTTTATGCCGAATATTCCTGAATCGATCCGTTTCCGGATTATCGCCGGGGCGGTGAGAGGTACCCGAGAGCACGCGACCCGGGCCGCCGCTGCTGAAAAACGAGCGCACGTCACAGACGTGTGGATAGACTCCGCCGCATCTCATGGACGACTGATCCAACCATCCGTGATTCCCTTGGTGCTCCCCGTGAGACCGGTCAGATGCTTGGAAATGGGAAGAACCGACCGATCTCGCCCAAAGCGCCGCCGGATGCGGCGCGTGGCCGTGACCGTCTCGATGCCGTGGCGACCGCCGAAAGGGCGCCCGAGAGCACCGGCACCCTCACGGAGGGCGCACAGAGCAGACCGGGAGGAGCCATGTCCTCGATCCAAGCCCTACAGGCCGAGGGCTCTGGAATTGACCTTAGCGGCAGAGCCCTCGGCCTGGTCGCCGGTGTGGCGATAGTCGCAGCCCTCGCATTGCTTGTTGCCGGTTATCTGGTTCGTGAGGTATTGGCGGCGAGTCCAGGCACCCCGAGGATGGTGGAGGTCGGCCGGGCGGTCCAGGAGGGCGCCGCCGCCTATCTCAGACGGCAGTTCACCACACTCGCGGGATTCGTCGTCGTCATCCCCTTCGTACTGCTGCTCCTGCCAGCCGAGAACACTGGAGCGAAGATCGGTCGGTCGATCTTCTTCGTGGTCGGTGCGATCTTCTCCGCGTTGGTCGGATTCGTCGGGATGTCGCTGGCGACCCGGGCCAACACCCGCACTGCCGCCGCCGCCATGACCCGAGGGGAACGAGCCGCCGTCCGCATCGCCTTCCGCACCGGGGGGGTGGTGGGGATGTTCACCGTCGGTCTCGGACTCCTGGGGGCGGCGGCCGTGGTCCTCGTCTTCCGGGACACCGCCCCCCAGGTCCTGGAGGGATTCGGATTCGGCGCCGCTCTGCTCGCGATGTTCATGCGAGTAGGCGGAGGGATCTTCACCAAGGCCGCCGATGTCGGGGCGGACCTGGTCGGCAAGGTGGAACAGGGGATTCCCGAGGATGATCCCCGCAACGCCGCGACGATCGCCGACAACGTCGGCGACAACGTCGGCGACTGCGCCGGCATGGCCGCCGACCTGTTCGAATCCTATGCGGTGACGCTCGTCGCGGCGCTGATTCTCGGGGTCGAGGCGTTCGGCGAACGCGGCCTGGTGTTCCCCCTGCTCATCCCGGCGGTCGGGGTTGTGACCGCGGTCATCGGAATCTTCGCGGTGTCGCCGCGGGCCGGTGACCGCACCGGAATGTCCGCCATCAACCGGGGTTTCTTCATCTCCGCGGTGGTGTCCGCGATCGGCGTCGTCGCCGTCTCACTGCTCTACCTCCCGACGAGCTTCGCCGATTTCCCCGGGATGCAGGGAAGCACCCAGTCCGGTAATCCACGAGTGATCGCGATCGGCGCGGTCCTGATCGGGATCGTGCTCGCCGCCGCCATTCAGCTGCTAACCGGGTATTTCACCGAGACCGGCCGCCGGCCGGTGCGGGACATCGCAAAGGCGTCGCTCACCGGACCAGCCACCAACATCCTCGCCGGAATCGGGGTGGGTCTGGAGTCGGCGGTCTATTCTTCGCTGCTCATCGGTGCCGCGATCTTTGGCGCCTACCTGCTCGGCTCCGGCAGCGTCACGATCGCGCTGTTCGCGGTGGCGCTGGCGGGGACCGGTCTGCTGACGACGGTGGGTGTCATCGTCTCGATGGACACCTTCGGGCCGGTGAGCGATAACGCACAGGGCATCGCCGAGATGTCCGGCGACATGGACGAGGCGGGTGCGGCCATCCTCACCTCGCTCGACGCCGTCGGCAACACCACCAAGGCGATCACGAAGGGCATCGCGATCGCCACCGCGGTGCTCGCCGCCTCGGCGCTGTTCGGCTCGTTCACCGACACCGTCACGACGGCTCTCCGCGACGCCGGAGCGCTGCCCGAGGCGGGTCGGGGCATCGTTGGCGGCCTGAACATCGCCTACCCCGACGCGCTGGTCGGGCTCACCATAGGTGCGTCCGTGGTCTTCCTGTTCTCCGGGCTCGCGATCAATGCGGTGGGCCGCGCGGCCGGGCGGGTCGTCCTGGAGGTACGCAACCAGTTCCGGTCCAGGCCTGGAATCATGACCGGCGACGAGAAGCCGGATTACAGTGCGGTCGTCGACATCTGCACCCGCGATTCGCTCCGCGAACTGATTACACCGGGAACGCTGGCGGTTCTCGCCCCAATCGCGGTCGGTTTCGGCCTGGGATACCCGCCACTCGGTGCGTTCCTCGGCGGCGCCATCGCCGGCGGCGTGCTGATGGCCGTGTTCCTCGCGAACTCCGGCGGGGCCTGGGATAACGCGAAGAAGATGGTCGAGGACGGCCACCACGGCGGAAAAGGCTCGGAGGTCCACGCGGCCACGGTGATCGGCGATACCGTGGGAGATCCATTCAAGGACACCGCCGGCCCTTCGATCAACCCGCTGCTCAAGGTGATGAATCTGGTCAGCCTGCTGATCGCTCCGACGGTCGTAAAGTACTCGGTGGGCGCGGACGAGAACACGGGGCTGCGCATCGGTGTCGCCCTCGCCGCCCTCGCCGCCATCGCAGCCGTGATCATCATCTCCAGACGACGGAGCTCAATGATCAACGATGTGCCCGATATGACACAACCGACACCGGCTCCCAGCGAAAAGATCAACGCCTGACCCACATCGCTCCGCCACCGCCGACCCCCGCGGCTCGCACGAGGCCACGCGGGTCGGCGGCGCTGTTTCACACCGATGGAACCTCGAGAACCGATGGAACCTCGGAATCGGGATCGGGTACCGCCCGTGGGCCGGGTGATGCGCCAGCGGACCATCCGTGCCACCCACGTCGGATCGGGGAAGCAGTGGGTGAGCGTCGGGCTACGGTCGCCATACCCGGACGGGAGGATCCGCGAGACGGAATGGCGGCGTACGGTGCTGCGAGGCACCGCTCTCACTCCGACGGCCGCCGCCCGCACGACCACCGTCCGCCGGACACCCGCGCCGCCCCCGCCAGATCCAGTAACGCGCTCCGCCTCCGCAACATCCGCCATGTTCGAGACCTACGCTCCGTAGAAGCAACCTACGCTTTCGCCCCACAGAGCACTAAAACGAGCACGTCGCACCGAGGAGAGAAGTGCCAGCGCGCACGAAGACGACGACACGGGCGACCGCGCGGTCATCCGCACCGGTCGCCGAGCCCACCGAGGCCGGGCTCCCGCCGGAGACCGGCTCGAGCGAGGCATCGGCCGACGTACCCGCCGGCGCCACCAGCCGGACGGCGAACGGGCGAACGGAGGCTGGCCATTCGGCGAACGGCTCAGGCGGAGCCACCGGCGCCCACGGCAGCCGCGCCACCGGCTCCGGCCCGGGCAACCGCCTGGTGATCGTGGAATCGCCGGCGAAGGCGAAGACGATCGCCGGCTATCTCGGTCCGGGGTGGCAGGTCGAATCCAGTATCGGGCACATCCGTGACCTCCCGCGCAGTGCCGCCGATGTCCCGGCCGCGCACAAGGGCAAGCCGTGGGCTCGGCTCGGCGTCGACGTCGACAACGACTTCGAACCGCTCTACATCGTGACGCCGGACAAGAAACCGCAGGTCAGCAAGCTCAAGGCGCTCGTGAAAGACGCCAGCGAGCTCTACCTCGCGACGGACGAGGACCGCGAGGGCGAGGCCATCGCCTGGCATCTGCTCCAGACACTGAAGCCGACGGTGCCGGTCAAGCGGATGGTGTTCCACGAGATCACCCCCCAGGCGATCCAGCGGGCCGTCGACAATCCGCGCGATATCGACAAGAACCTGGTCAACGCTCAGGAAACGCGTCGCATCCTGGACCGTCTCTACGGCTACGAGGTCTCTCCCGTGCTGTGGAAGAAGGTCATGCCGAGGCTGTCGGCGGGCCGGGTCCAGAGCGTGGCGACCCGCATCCTGGTGGAGCGGGAACGTGCCCGGATGCGGTTCCACTCGGCGGAGTACTGGAACATCGAGGGCCTGTTCGGGGCGACCGTCGCCCGCCAGGCGTGGTCGGGCGCGGACGGCACACCGGGATCCGGGCCGGATGGACCCGGCGCCGGGTCCATCCGCGGCGACGGGGTCGAGAAGACCCCGCTCCCGGCAACCCTGATCGCCCTGAACGGCAACCGGATCGCGACGGGTCGTGACTTCTCCCCGACGGGGCAGCTCGTCTCCTCCGGGGTGACGCGGCTGGACGAGGCCACCGCCCGGTCGCTGGCCGAGCGGCTCGCCGACGCCGCATTCACGGTGCGCTCGGTGGAGACCAAGCCCTACCGCCGTTCGCCGTACCCACCGTTCATGACCTCGACGTTGCAGCAGGAGGCCGGCCGCAAACTGCGCTTCTCCAGCCAGCGCACGATGCAGGTGGCGCAGCGGCTGTACGAGAACGGCTACATCACCTACATGCGGACGGACTCGACGAACCTGTCCAAGACCGCCCTGACCGCGGCCCGCGCGCAGGCGGCGAGCCTGTACGGGCCGGAGTACGTGCCGGCACGCCCCCGCACGTACGCCAAGAAGGTCAAGAACGCGCAGGAGGCCCACGAGGCCATCCGACCCGCCGGGGACCACTTCCGGACCCCGGGTGAGGTTCGTGGCGAGCTCGACGTCGACTCCTACCGGCTCTACGAGCTGATCTGGCAGCGGACGGTGGCCAGCCAGATGGCGGACGCCCGCGGCACGAGCGCCACGATCCGGCTCGGCGCGACCTCGTCCGCTGGGGAGGACGCCGAGTTCTCGGCATCGGGGAAGGTCATCACCTTTCCCGGTTTCCTGCGCGCCTACGTCGAGGGCGCCGACGATCCAGACGCGGAACTGGAGGACCGGGAGCGGCGGCTGCCGGACGTACGGCAGGGCGACCCACTGACCACCCGCTCGCTGACCCCCCGCGGGCACACCACCAGTCCGCCGGCGCGCTTCACCGAGGCCAGCCTGGTCAAGACGCTCGAGGAGCTCGGGATCGGTCGGCCGTCCACCTACGCCTCGATCATCGGCACCATCCAGGACCGCGGCTACGTGTGGAAGAAGGGCTCGGCCCTGGTGCCGAGCTTCGTCGCGTTCGCCGTCGTCGGCCTGTTGGAGGACCACTTCACCCGGCTGGTCGACTACCGGTTCACCGCGACGATGGAGGACGACCTCGACGACATCGCCGCCGGCACGGCCGCCTCGACCGACTGGCTGACCCGCTTCTACTTCGGAACCGGCGACGGCACCGACCCGGCCGCCGACGGGCTGAAGCACCTGGTCAATGAGCGGCTCGGAGAGATCGACGCCCGCGAGGTGAACTCGATCCCCCTCGGCGAGACCGACGACGGCACCCTGCTGGTCGTCCGGGTGGGCCGCTACGGCCCCTACGTCCAGCACGGGGAGCGCCGTGCCAGCGTGCCGGACGATCTCGCACCGGACGAACTCACCGTCGACAAAGCGCTGGGGCTGCTGGCCGCGCCCAGTGGCGACCGGATGCTGGGAATCGACCCGGCGTCGGGGGCGACCATCACGGCGAAGGCGGGTCGCTTCGGCCCCTACGTCACCACCGACACTGACCCGCCGCGCACGTCCAGTCTGCTGCGTGGCATGTCGTTGGAGACGCTGACCCTCGACGACGCCGTGCGGTTGCTCACCCTTCCGCGCATTCTGGGTGCGGGGGATGACGGGGAGGAGGTCACCGCCCAGAATGGCCGCTATGGCCCATACGTGAAGAAGGGTGCCGAAAGTCGGTCGTTGGAATCTGAGGATCAGTTGTTCACCGTGACCCTGGACGAGGCCTTGGCGCTGCTCTCCCAGCCCAAGGCCCGCGGTCGGCGCCAGGCCGCGCAGAGCCCGCCGCTGCGCGAGCTCGGGACCGACCCGGCCAGCGGCAAACCGATGGTGGTGCGGGAGGGCCGGTTCGGCCCCTACGTCACCGACGGTGAGACCAACGCCAGTCTGCGCAAGGGCGACACGGTCGAAACGATCACCGATGAGCGTGCCGCGGAGCTGCTGGCAGACCGTCGGGCCCGCGGACCGGCCACCGCGAAGCGTCCTGCCCGGGGCACCGCGAAAGCCGGCACCGCCAAGACCGGCCCGAAAACCACCAAGGCCAAGCCGGGTACGGCGAAGTCCGGCACCGCGAAGTCCGGCACCGCGAAGACCGGCACCGCGAAGACCGGCACCGCGAAGACCGGCACCGCGAAGACCGGCACCGCCAGGTCCAAGACCGCCCGGACGGTGACGGACGACGGCGGCGGCTCCGATGGCTCCGATGACTCCGGTAGCTCGTCGTCCAGTGGCACCCGCCGGACGGACTGATGGCGCTGCCGATCGGTAGGAGCCCTGGAGAACCTGGAGAAGCGGACGCGCCCCGGGTGGTTTCCGAGGTTACGGCGTTCACCATCGGCGACACGGAGACCACATCTGGTAACGCAGAGTCGTCCAATGTGACCGGCAGGTCCACCACCCCGGTCGAGACGTCCGGAGGAGACCCTGTGGCCACCGACCATGCAGCCGGATCTCGGGACGCCGGGCGGCGCCCACCCTGGCCCGTCCGGCGACCGCGGGTCCGCCGCTCGCCGAGCAGGCATCCGGTGACGACGGTTCCCTCGCCGCCAATGCCGTCCACCATCGCCGCCGGAGGCGACAGCGACATCCGGGCCGTCCTGCGGATCCCCGCGTTCCGCCGGATGTGGATTCAGCTCAGCCTGTCCAGCCTGGGTGACTGGATGGGTCTGCTGGCAACCACCGCACTGGTGACCCAGCTCCAGGAGAGCTTCTCCGGGCAGGCGTACGCCATCGGCTCGCTGCTGATCGTCCGGTTGATGCCGGCCCTGATCCTGGGCCCACTCGCCGGTGCCCTCGCCGACAGGCTGGACCGCCGGCTGACCATGGTCGTGACGGACGTCATGCGGTTCGGGCTGTTCATGTCGATCCCGATCATCGGGACGCTCAAGTGGCTGCTCATCGCATCGTTCCTGGTGGAGGCGGTCACCCTGGTGTGGGCGCCGGCGAAGGACGCGAGCGTCCCGCACCTGGTGCCCAAGGAGCGGCTCGCGGCCGCCAACACCCTCAGTCTGATCATGACCTACGGCACGGCCCCGATCGCCGCGACGATCTTCACGATGCTTGCGACGATCTCACGGACGCTCGGCTCCAGCGTGTCGTTCTTCCATGACTCCTCGGTCGACCTCGCGTTGTACTTCAACGCGGCGACGTTCCTCGGCTCGGCAATCGTGATCTGGGGACTGAAGGGCATCGGACGGGCCGCGCGGCCGGAGACCGGCCCCGAGCCCGGGTTCTTGGCCTCCATCACCGAGGGATGGCGCTACGTCGGCCAGGACAAACTGGTCCGCGGACTCGTCGTGGGCATCCTGGGCGGGTTCGCCGGCGCCGGCTGCGTCATCGCCCTCGGCCGGCTCTACGTCGAGATCCTGGGCGGCGGCGACTCCGCGTACGGGGTGCTCTTCGGCGCGGTGTTCGTCGGCCTCGCCGCCGGCATGGCCGCCGGTCCCAAGCTGCTCGGCGACTACAGTCGGACCCGCCTGTTCGGCGTCTGCGTGACCGGGGCGGGTATCACCCTGGTGATCGTCGCGATCATCCCGAACCTGGTCATCGCCTGCATCCTCGTGGTCGCGGTGGGGGCGTTCGCCGGCGTGGCCTGGGTGACCGGATACACCCTGCTCCAGGCCGAGGTCTCCGACGAGCTGCGGGGGCGCACCTTCGCCCTGGTGCAGTCGCTGGTCCGCATCGACCTGCTGCTCGTGCTCGCCGCCGCGCCCGGCCTGGTTGGCCTCATCGGCTCGCACAGGATCCATCTGTGGGGCGACATCAACGTCCGCGCGGACGGCGTCACCGCGGTCCTGCTCGCCGGCGGTCTGCTCGCCGTCGCGGTCGGCCTGTTCTCCTATCGGCAGATGGACGACCCGACCGGAGCCGCGGTCTGGCCCGAGCTGTGGAACGCGCTGCGCGGCCGGCGGCCGGCGGCCACACGTCCCCGCCGCACCGGCCTGTTCATCGCGATCGAGGGCATCGATGGCGCCGGCAAGAGCACACAGGTGGAGCTGCTACGAACGTGGCTCGCCTCCTCCGGCCGGGAGGTGGTGGTGACCTCCGAATCCGGCGGCACCGCGCTGGGAACGGGCCTGCGAGAACTGCTCCTCGACCCGACGGTACGGCTGCACCCCCGGACCGAGGCGCTGCTGACCGCGGCGGACCGCGCCGAACACGTCGCGCAGGTGATCGAACCCGCGCTGGCCCGGGGAGCGATCGTCATCACCGATCGTTACGTCGACTCGTTCATCGCCTTCCAGAGCGTGAGCCAGGCCCTCAGCACCGACGAGCTGTCCGTCCTCACCCAGTGGGCGACGCACGCGCTGCTTCCCGACGTCACGGTCCTGTTGGATCTGCCGGCCGAGATCGTCCTGCGCCGCGCGCGGATGACCGCGTATCCTGATCCGCCGCCGGGGCCGCCGGGGCCGCCGGACGGCCCGGCCGAGGCGGACGACGCCGGGAAGTTGACCTTCCAGGGCCGGGTACGCGACACGTTCCGTCGGCTGGCGCAGAAGGAGCCCGATCGTTACCTTCCGCTAGACGCGACGCGGTCACCGGAGGAGATCCACGCCGAGATCCGCTCGTTCATGGCCAGCCGCATCGATCGGCCAGCCGTCCTGCTCGGTGTGCTCTGACCGACGCGCTCCGGACCGGCGTGGCTCGGGGATGATGGCCCGGTGACGGTCTGGGAGACGCTTGTCGGGCAGGACGCGGTGGTCGCGGCGCTGAGCGCCGCGGCGTCCGCCGCGAGTGCCGGGCTCGCGAGTGGAGGCGGCGCGCCGGCTGCCGCCCGTGCCGGGATGACGCACTCGTGGCTGTTCACCGGACCCGCCGGGGCAGGTCACCAGGACGCGGCGCGCGCCTTCGCCGCAAGCCTCACCTGCGAGAACGAGCCGCCGGGCTGCGGCGAGTGCACCGGCTGCCACACCGTGCTCACCGACACGGCCACCGATCTGCGAACCGTGCAACCGGAGGGGCTCTCGCTCGGTGTGAAGGACGTGCGCGCGCTGGTACGCGACGCCGCCAGCGCCCCGACGGCCGGCCGCTGGCGCATCCTGCTGATCACCGATGCGGACCGGCTCACCGAGGCCGCGGCGAACGCCCTGCTGAAGGCCCTCGAGGAGCCGGCGGATCGGGCGGTGTTCCTGCTCTGCGCCCCCTCCGTGGAGGACGTGCTGCCCACCATCCGTTCCCGCTGCCGGACGGTCGCGCTACGGCTGCCCTCGGCCACGGACGTCCGCGACGCGCTGGTTCGCGAGGGAGTCAACGAGCAGGTCGCCGAGACGGCGGCGCGGGCTTCCCAGGGTCATCTGGCCCTGGCGCGCCGGCTCGCCTCGGATGAGCGGGTCCGGGCCAACCGGGCGGCGGTGTTGCGTATCCCGGCCCGGCTCGGCCGGGTCGGTGACTGCCTGGCCGCGGCGGCCGATCTGGTGAGCGCGGCGAACGCCGACGCGGAGGCCGCGAATGCGGAACGCGACGAGGTGGAGACCGAGGCGCTGAAAACCGCGCTCGGCGTCGGTGCCACGGCGGTCGGCGGGAAGTCCAGGTCCGCGCGGGCCCCGAAGGCGGGGGCCAAGGGCCGGACGATGGTGGTGCGGGGTGCCGCGGGGGCGCTCAAGGAGCTGGAGCGGACCCAGAAGAGCCGAGGTCGCCGCACCGTCCTCGATGCGCTGGATCGGGCCCTGGTGGACCTCGCGGGGCTGTACCGGGATGTCCTGGTCCAACAGCTCGGCGCCGGTGTCGACGCGATTCATCCTGATCACTGCGTCGAGGCCGCCGGATACGCCGCGGCCTGCACTCCGGAACAGACACTGCGCCGGCTGGAGGCTGTCCTCGCGACCCGGGCGTCACTGGCCAGAAATCCCGGCCTCGTCCCACTGCTCGCGGTGGAGTCGCTCACCCTCGCGCTGCGCGACACCTGACAACCGGCGACCGGCGACCGGCGACCGGCGACCGGCGACCGGCGGTGGGGACGAACCGGCGTAATGGCCTGTCTGGGCGGAAGGCCGGGCATATCCTGATCGCGACGCGGACATGCCCTTCGACCAGGTCCGCCCGGGCGGGACCCGGCGGGCGCAGGGAGGTGACCGGTCGGATGCCGATGATGTGCGCGGTGGCGTTCTCCCCACGGGGCAAGCTCTACTATGCCGATCCTGGTTCCTGCAGCCCCCGGGTCGGCGACCGGGTGCTCGTCCCCACCGAGGAGGGCCCCGAGGTCGCCACCTGCATGTGGGCGCCCCAGTGGGTCAGCGACGACATCGGCGACCTGCCGGTGCTCGTCGGGATGGCCGACGCGTCCGACATCCAGCGCGAGCAGGTCTCCCGGCGCCGACGCGCCCGGGCGCGTGTCGCGGCCCGCCGCCTGGCCCGTGAGCATGACCTGCCGATGAAGATCGTCGGTGTTGACCACGTGATGGCCACCGGCGGCTACACGGTCTACTTCAGCGCGGAAGGCCGCGTCGACTTCCGTGAACTGGTGCGGGATCTCAACCGGACGCTGGTGGCGCGGGTCCAGCTGCGGCAACTGTCCGCCCGCGACAGCGCCCGGGTCCAGGGCGGGATCGGTTCCTGCGGCCGCGACCTGTGCTGCGCCACTTTTCTCAACGACTTTGAGCCGGTGAGCCTGCGGATGGCCAAGGAGCAGAACCTCGCCCTCAATCCGATGCGCATCAGCGGGGCATGCGGCCGGCTGATGTGCTGCCTGCGTTACGAACATCCCCTCTACGAGGAGTTCGCCGAAGCCGTGCCCGCGGTCGGAGACCGGGCGACGACCCCACACGGTGCGGGCCGGGTCGTGCGGCACGATGTTCCGCGTCAGCAGGTGGTCGTGGTTCTCGACGGCGGGGGCCGGACCTCGTGCGACCGCGCGGATGTCTGCGCCTCCCGGCGGGTCCACGACACCGCCCACCCCGGTGGCTTGGCGGGATGCTCCCCCCCGGGCAGCACCTCTACAGCCGGCGGGGAAACGACGACAGGAGGGGAAACGACGACAGGAGGGGAAACGACGGCCCTGCGGGAAGGACGTCACGGGTCGAAGCGGTAGCCCATCCCGCGCAGGGTCGTGACCAGCCGGCGCTGCGGTGGACGACCCTCGACCTTGGTTCGTACCCGCCGGACGTGCTCGGTGACGGTGGCGGGGTCCTGGAACCGCGTGCCCCACACCTGCTCGAGGAGTTCCTCCCGGCTGAAGACCCGCCGAGGATGCCGGGCGAGGAAGGCCAGCAGCTCGTACTCGCGCGCGGTCAGATCGATGCGCTCCCCGGCGACGGCGACCTCGCGGGCCCGCAGGTCGATGGAGACGTCTCCGTAGACGAGCGGGTCGCTGCCGTCCCCGGTGCGCTGCGGCGGCGGTTCCGCCGGCCGTCGGCGAAGCCGGGCGCGCACCCTGGCCACCAGTTCTCGCAGCGAGTAGGGCTTCACGACGTAGTCGTCCGCGCCCAACTCGAGGCCGACCACCCGGTCGACCTCCTCGGCCCGCCCGGTGAGCATGATCACCGGAACCTCGCTGGTCTGGCGGAGGCGGCTCAGGACGGCGAAGCCGTCCATCCTGGGCATCGCGACATCCAGCACCACCAGATCGATCTCGGTGGTCTGGAAGAGCCGAAGAGCGGCCTCGCCGTCCGCGGCCTCCAGCACCCGATAACCGAATCTCTCCAGGCTGCGCGCAAGTGCTATGCGAGATGCCTCATCGTCCTCAGCGACGAGGAGCGAGGCTCCTCGCGTCGTCGCTGCTGGTGCAGCGTCTCCGGCCCCGGTCATGGTGCGAAACCCTACGCATCCTCATCGGAACCACTGCGACCGGGGGTGGCGATTTACGGTGTTGCAGCACCCAAAACTAACTAAATGTGACATAAAGAAGATAATTTGCCGACTCAGGGCCATTTTGACGACATAGCACATCCCTCGCCATGACAGCCTGAGACGGAGGCATTCCAGACCGTGCCCGCCACTGGTGGCATCACCGTGGACGGCTGGGATCCGGGGCGACGGCGGGCATCTCGGCCCGCGAACAGCCACCGAACCACCGCCGGGTCGAGCCCGCCCACGCATCTGGCATACTCGACCCGGGCCAGTGCGGTCCTGGCCGTTCGCCGGAGTAGCTCAGTGGCAGAGCAATCGCCTCGTAAGCGATAGGTCGCGGGTTCAATCCCCGCCTCCGGCTCACTCCCCGATTCCGCTCGCACGATCATTACGCGCCAGGTAACCGTCATAGCCGGCACGTCCGGCCCGGCGGCGGGCCGGCTCCCGCCCCGGGCCCATCCCGTGGGTTCCTGAACCTGTCCCACCCCGCTTGGGACGTGGGACAGGTCGTCACGGATACCACAAGCCGGACGGAGGGATCAGGCCGACCTGGGTTCGGCCTCCTGGTCGTGCCCGTCCGCCTCCGCGGCCTCCGCCTCGCGCAGCCGCTTGATGGACGCCAGGATCTCCCGCTCAGCCTCCTTGCGGTCCACCCAGGATGCGCCCTCCACCGACTTACCGGGCTCGAGGTCCTTGTAGACCTCGAAGAAGTGCTGGATCTCCAACCGGTCGAACTCCGGCAGGTGCCGCAGATCCCGCAGGTGCTCCTGCCGGACGTCGGCCACCGGCACGCAGAGAACCTTGTCGTCCGGCCCCTTCTCGTCGGTCATCTCGAACATGCCGATCGTCCGGCACCGCACCAGGCAGCCCGGGAACGTCGGCTCCTCCAGCAGGACGAGGGCGTCCAGCGGATCACCGTCGCGCCCGAGGGTTCCCTCGATGAACCCGTAGTCCGACGGGTAGTGGGTGGAGGTGAACAGCATCCGGTCAAGCCGGATACGGCCGGTGTGGTGATCCATCTCGTACTTGTTGCGCTGCCCCTTGGGGATCTCGATGGTCACATCGAACTCAAGGTCCACTCCGCTCCCTGTCTCCTTCGTCTTCGCCCGGTCCGCACCGGAGCGATCGCCGTTTGTCACATGGTGCTCGTTCGAGCCGTACCGTGCTCGTGGCGCAGTACGTCGTGCTCGTGCCGTACGTCGTGCTCGTGGCGCAGTACGTCGTGCTCGTGCCGTACGTCGTGCTCTGCCAGGCGGTGGACGTGCTCCGCCCGGGGCGCGGGCCACCCACCCCAGTGACCACAACGAGGCGTCACACCCACGACGGCGCACCTAGTGTCGCGGACGCCGCCTCCCACCCGAACCACTCCCACCCGAACCGCACCGGCACCACCACGTTTCCACCGCCGGATCTCCCGGGCACCGAAACCATGCTGGGCACCGGCGACACGCCCGGTGGGGCCTTCTTCGTACCAGCGCCGCCCGCCGACACGACACCTCCGGTGTCCCGTCGCACCCCCGGTGTCCCGTCGCGGCGGGACACCGCCGGGCAGGCCGGCGGCGACGGATCCGGGTTCACCCGCCGCGCCGTCGCCGACCGCCCGCTGGTTGCGTAGTGTCGGTGAGTGACGTCAGCCGCACCGGTCGCCCGGGTAGGGGGGCTCACCGCCCTGGCCGGCGCGCTGCTCGCCGGGTCCCTGTCCGTCGGTCCCACCACCGGATCAGCCGCGGAACTCGCCGGCAGCGGGTCCGACCGCGCGGGCGCTGCGGTGCTCGGCGGTCTCGATTCGGCCGCGCCGATCCCGCAGCCCGCGGCGGTGGCGGCCCGCCTCGCCGGCCCGCTGGGTGATCCCGTTCTGGCGCGGCCCGCGGCCTTCGTCATAGACGCACAGTCGGGTCGGGTGCTCCTCGACGTCCGGTCCCGCATCCCCGTGGCACCGGCCTCCACGTTGAAAACCGCGGTCGCCACGGCCGCGTTGACCACCTTCCCCGACGACCGGCTGCGGACCACCGTGGTCTACAGCCCGCCCGCGGGCGGGAACGCCCGCACATCAGGCGGAACACTGTGGCTCGTCGGCGGCGGAGATCCGACCCTGACCGCCTCCACCGCGCCCGGCGGCTATCCGGCTCTGGCCCGGCTGAGCGATCTCGCCGCTCAGGTCCGGGCCGCGGGTATCACCTCGGCGGCTCGGGTGATCGGCGATGGAGGGCTGTTCGTCGGTCCGGACCGGGCACCGGGATGGCGCGACAACTACGTGACCGACGGGGACGTCGCCCCGGTCTCGGCGCTGGAGGTCGACGCCGGACGGTCGGCACCGGAAGCCGTCGGACCGCGCAGCCCCACCCCGGCCGCCGCCGCGACCACGGCCTTCGCCGCGGCGCTCATGACCGCCGGAGTATCCGTCGGATCGGTGGCCACCGGCCCGGCGGACCCGGCCGCACAACGGGTCGCGGCGGTCTACAGCCCGCCGGTGCGGGTCTTGGTCGAACGCATGCTCACCCAGTCAGACAACGATCTCGCCGAGAGCCTGGGACGGCTCGTCGCCCATCGGCGGGGCCTGCCCGCCTCGTTCACCGGCGCCACCCGCGCGGTGAGGGACGTCCTCGCCGAGGCGGGCCTCCCCGTCGCAGGGATGGCACTGGCCGACGTGAGCGGCCTGTCCATCGCAAACCTGATCATGCCCATGACCCTTGTGGCCATCCTGCGCGCCGCCGTCCTCCCCGGTCGGCCGGCGCTGCGCACCATTCTCACGGGGCTGCCGGTAGCCGGGTTCTCCGGTACGCTAGGTGACCGCTACACCACTGGCGACACCGCCATCGGAGCGGGTGACGTCCGGGCGAAGACCGGCACTCTGCACAACGTCAGCAGCCTCGCGGGCCAGCTCGTCGACGCGGACGGCAGGCTGCTCCTCTTCGCGTTCCTCTCGCCCGCCGAGGAGGCGGGCAGCACCAAGGCCGCCCTCGACCGGGCAGCCGCGGCGCTCACCGGCTGCGGATGCACCCCGGCCCGGTCGACGACCGTGGCGATCCCACCGGCAGCATCGCGCCCACCGGCAGCATCGCGCCCACCGACCTGAGCAGGACCGTCGGCGCCCCGGCGCGTCCCATCCCGTTCTCGGCACGGTTCATGATCGGACCCAGACGACGGGCGAGCCCGGTACGCTCGGATTCGTGGACGCCGAGCTGGTCGACTGGGAACTCGCCGTGACGACGGCGAGGAAACTGGTTCGCCCCGGCCCGCAGATCTCGCGGGAGCAGGCCGGCGAGGTCGTCTCGGAGCTGCGGCGACTGGCCGTCGAGGCCGAGCGGCACGTCGAGGACTACACCCGGCTCACTCCCGCCGGGCCGGCCACCCCCATCACCGTGGTGGACCGGCTGGAGTGGGTCCGCTCCAACGTCGCCGGTCTGCGGGTGCTGACCTCCCCGTTGCTGGGCAAACTGTCCGAACAGCAGCGCGGCAACCTCGCCGCGGCGGTCGGTCGGCGGGTCACCGGGGTCCAGATCGGCACAGCCTTGGCCTATCTGGCCGGCAAGGTGCTGGGCCAGTACGAGGTCTTCCTCCCGCCGGAGGAGTACCAGGCCGGGAGGGACGATCCGGGTCCGCCCGACGTGCCGGGGTCGGTCGGGCGCCTCAGCCTGGTCGCGCCGAACATCGCGCACGCCGAGGCGGCCATGGGGGTCGTGCCGCGAGACTTCCGGATGTGGGTATGCCTGCACGAGCAGACCCATCGCAGTCAGTTCACCGCCGTGCCGTGGCTGCGGACCCACCTGGAGTCCGAGATCACCGCGTTCATTGAGGCCACGGACCTCGATCCGGACGTCCTCGCGGACCGCGTCCGCTCGGCGATGAGCGCGCTGCGCGGGGCGGTGTTCGACCGGGAGGCCGACAGCCCGAGCGTCGTGGAGGCGCTGCAGACCCCGGCCCAGCGAGCGGTTCTCGACCGCCTCCAGGCCATCATGACGTTGTTGGAGGGCCACGCCGACCAGGTGATGGACGCGGTGGGGCCGAAGATCGTACCCACCGTCGCCGACATCCGGACGAAGTTCGAGGGTCGCCGCGGCGGGGGATCGCCGATCGACCGGTTCGTCCGCCGGCTCCTCGGTCTCGATCTCAAGCTGCAGCAGTACCGCCAGGGCGGGGCGTTCGTGCGTGCGGTGGTCGCGCAGGCCGGGGTGACGGGTTTCAACACCGTCTGGGAGTCACCGGCGGCGCTGCCGACCCGCGCCGAGCTGGTCGATCCCACCGCCTGGATGCAACGGGTCCTGGGCAGCCGCCCGCCGATCTCGGCGTGAGCACCATGGTCGTCGGGGCCGCGGGGGTCGTCGGGGCCGCCGACTCCCCGGGCTGTTCCACATCCGCCTTCCGGCCGACGCTGTGACCCCACCGATCGCCGGTGAGGACCACACCGGCCATGCCGGCGACGTCCGACCGGGCGATCCGGCTCCGCGCACGGTTCTCTCGTCGAGATCTCCCACTCCCGCGGTCGCGGCAGTCAGGCTGGCGGTTCGCCGCGCGGTCACCGACCTGCCACCCGGCGGACTAGTGCTGGTCGCCTGCTCCGGCGGCCCGGACTCCCTGGCGCTCGCCGCGGCCCTCGCGTTCGTCGCCCCCCGCCGCGCCCTGCGGGCCGGCATGGTCACGGTCGATCATGGCTGGGACACCGGCTCGACCGAACGGGCGGAGCGCGTCGCCCGCCAGGGTCGGGCCCTCGGCCTGGATCCGGTGGAGGTCCTGACCGAGCACACCGCTCGCTCCGAGGGGATCGCCCGACAGGCACGGCGGGCCGCGATCGCGGCGGCCGCCGACCGGCTCGGCGCCCGGGCGGTGCTTCTCGGCCACACGCTGGACGACCAGGCCGAGACGGTGCTGCTGAGGCTCGCGCGGGGCGCGGGCGCCCGCTCCCTCGGGGGGATGTCGGCTGACGACGGCCTGCTTAGCCGGCCACTGCTCGGGATCCGCCGCGCGGACACCAGGGCCGCTTGCCTCGCCGAGGGGCTCGAGGTGTGGGATGACCCGACGAACCGGGACCCAGCGTTCACCCGGTCCCGGGTGCGTCACACGGTCCTGCCAGTGATGGAGACGGAGCTCGGCCCGGGCATCGCCGAGTCGCTGGCGCGCAGTGCCGATCTGCTGCGGGCCGACGCGGACGCCTTGGACGCCATGGCCGCCGAGGTCTACGGCAAGGTCGTCAGGGCTCGTGGCCGGCCGTGCACCGGCGAGGTCGCCTTCGACGTCGCCGCGCTGGCCGGGCTCACCGCGGCGGTCCGCGGTCGGCTGCTGCGCCGGGCGGCCATCGACGTCGGAGCGTCGGCCTCCGCGCTGCGCGCGGAGCACATCTGGGCGGTGGAGGAGCTGGTGACGCGGTGGCGCGGGCAGAAGCCGGTACCGCTTCCCACCGGCGTGCTTGCCCGGCGATGGGAGAACAGGGTCACGCTGACCGGGCCGGTGGTTCCTCCACCGCCGCCAGCCGGCCCCGCCGCCCGACGGTCGGATGCCGCCCGACGGTCGGATGCCGTCACCGCGCCACACATCAAGGAGGACGACCAGGTGAGTCAGACCGCGACGACGACCCCCGACACCGGAGGCGCCCATGACGGCCCCCGGCACAGCCCGCATCCCGACATCGCCGAGGTCCTGGTCAGCTCGGACGAGATCGCCGCGAAGATCGTTGAGCTCGCGGCCAGGGTGGACGCCGACTACGCCGGCCGGGAGATCCTGCTCGTGGGCGTGCTCAAGGGCGCCGTCATGGTCATGGCGGACCTGTCCCGCGCGCTGACGGTCCCGCTGACCATGGAGTTCATGGCGGTCTCCTCGTACGGGTCGTCAACCTCCTCGTCTGGGGTGGTGCGCATCCTCAAGGATCTGGACCGGTCGATCGAGGGCCGGGACGTCCTGGTGGTCGAGGACATCATCGACTCCGGGCTGACCCTGTCCTGGCTGCTGAAGAACCTGCGCTCACGCGGCCCCGCCTCGCTTGAGGTCCTGGCGCTCTTCCGTAAGCCCGAGGCTGTCACCGTGGATGTGGATGTCCGATATGTCGGCTTCGATCTTCCCGGCGCGTTCGTCGTCGGGTACGGCCTTGACTACTCGGAGTACTATCGAACCCTGCCGTTTGTCGGGACCCTCACGCCCGCGGCGATCGAGAGGGGCGCCCCGGCCTGAGCCCGCTGGCCTTCCGCCCGCTCGGATACGCCCTCGGTCACCGCATCCGCCACGAGCGAAACACCGAACACCATCAGACCGCCACGATCGGAACAGCGCGGGCCGCCGATCCGTTGGTCGGATGTACGCGCGGTGAGATGCGCGCACCGGCGGTACCCTCGGCACAAGGGAATCCCGATCGAGGGCAGCACACACGTCAGGAGGGTGGAGCGCTCGTGTCCGGTGCTCCAGACAGATGACTCCAAGAAGAATCTTCCGCGGCTGGGTGCCACTGCTGCTCCTGGTCCTGTTCGTGATCATTCTCACGACGGGCGTCCTCTCGGGTCCCAGTGAGTACGGCAAGCGAGACCTGAACTTCGTCCAGCAGCAGATCGACGAAGGCCAGGTGGCGAAGGCCAAGATCCAGGATTCGAAGCAGCTCATCCAGATCCAGACGAAGGACGGCCAGAAGTTCGAGTCGTCCTATGTCACCGAACAGGGTGTCGTCCTGGCGAACGAGCTCCGCAACAAGCGGGTCGCCTACGACGTCTCGGTCGACCGTGGAAACATCCTGGTCTCGCTCCTGCTGAACCTGCTGCCCGTACTGCTGGTCGTCCTTCTGCTGTTCTTTTTCATGAACCAGATGCAGGGCGGCGGTAACCGGGTCATGAACTTCGGCAAGTCCAAGGCGAAGCTGGTGAGCAAGGACACGCCGAAGACGACGTTCGCCGACGTGGCCGGTGCGGACGAGGCCATCGAGGAGCTCGAGGAGATCAAGGAGTTCCTCGAAAACCCGGGCAAGTTCCAGGCGATCGGAGCCAAGATTCCCAAGGGGGTCCTGCTCTACGGCCCGCCGGGAACCGGCAAGACGCTGCTGGCCCGGGCCGTCGCGGGTGAGGCCGGGGTGCCCTTCTACTCCATCTCGGGTTCCGACTTCGTCGAGATGTTCGTCGGTGTCGGCGCCAGCCGGGTTCGCGACCTGTTCGAACAGGCCAAGGCCAACGCGCCCGCCATCATCTTCGTTGACGAGATCGACGCCGTGGGCCGCCACCGCGGAGCGGGACTCGGCGGTGGCCACGACGAGCGGGAGCAGACGCTCAACCAGCTCCTGGTCGAGATGGACGGGTTCGACGTCAAGGGCGGGGTCATCCTCATCGCCGCGACGAACCGGCCCGACATCCTCGACCCGGCCCTGCTGCGGCCCGGCCGCTTCGACCGGCAGATCGTCGTGGATCGGCCGGACCTGCTCGGCCGCGAGGCCATCCTGCGGGTGCACGCCAAGGGCAAGCCGATCGGCCCGGACGCCGACATGATGGTCATCGCCCGGCGGACCCCCGGGTTCACCGGTGCCGATCTGGCCAACGTACTGAACGAGGCAGCCCTGCTGGCCGCCCGCTCCAACCTGAAATTCATCTCGTCGGCGCTGCTCGAGGAGTCCATCGACCGCGTGATGGCGGGACCGGAGCGCAAGACCCGCGCGATGAGCGACAAGGAGAAGAAGCGCATCGCTTACCACGAGGGCGGCCACGCCCTCGTGGCGCACGCGCTGCCCAACTCCGACCCGGTGCACAAGGTGACCATCCTGCCCCGGGGGCGCGCGCTCGGGTACACGATGCAGCTTCCCCTGGAGGACAAGTACCTCTCGACCCGCTCGGAGATGCTCGACCGCCTCGCCGTCCTGCTCGGCGGGCGCACCGCCGAGGAGCTGGTGTTCCACGACCCGACCACGGGGGCGAGCGACGACATCGAGAAGGCCACCCAGATCTCGCGAGCAATGATCACCCAGTACGGGATGAGCGACAAGCTCGGCGCGATCAAGTTCGGCACCGAGAACAGCGAGGTCTTCCTCGGCAAGGAGGTCGGCCACCAACGCGACTACTCCGAAGAGGTCGCCAGTGAGATCGACATCGAGGTGCGCCGGCTGATCGAGGCCGCACACGACGAGGCCTGGGAGATCCTGGTGACCTACCGGGACGTACTGGACAACCTCGTGTTGCGGCTGATGGACACCGAGACGCTGAGCAAGGACGAGGTCGCCGAGGTCTTCGCGACGGTCCAGAAACGCCCCGTGCGTGGCATCTACACCGGGGTGGGGCGTCGCGTCCCCTCCGACCGGCCACCGGTGCAGACCCCGGCCGAGCTCGGCCTGCTGACGGCGGATGTCGCCGACCTGGTGAACGACCCGGGCCACGGTAATGGTGCCGCCGGACGCGGACCGGGCGGCAACGGAACCGGGGGCAACAGGGCCGGCGGTCACGGTCAGCCCGCCGGCGTGCCGGGGGCACCAGCGGGCTCGGGCCCCGGGGTCGACCCGTCCGGTCCGGGCGGGGGCGTACCGCACGGCACGGATGTCGGTGGTCCGGGTGGGAATGGCAGCCCCGGGGGGCACGGTTATCCCCAGGGCCAGGGCACGCCGGCGCCCCCCGGAGGCGAGGGTCCGGCCCATGACGGGCCGAGGATCGCCAACCCGTGGGCCCCGCCAAGCTGGCCGAGCGACGACGAGAGGAGACGCCGTTGACGTCTTATTCCGACGAGGCGTCCACTGCCGCGGGCGAACGACGAAGTGAATCATCTCCCGCGGCGGAGGCCCCAGGAATGGACGGTTTCGGCATCCCGGACCCCGACGGCGACGGACCGGCTGCGTCAACCCTGGCGCCGGGCAATGGCAGGCCGCGGCAGGTCCGTCCCTTCGACCACGACCGAGTCGCACGCGCGGTTCGTGAGCTACTGATCGGGATCGGCGAGGACCCGGACCGCGAGGGTCTTCGCAAGACCCCGGACCGGGTCGCGCGGGCGTACCGGGAAGCCGTCGAGGGTCTTGGCCGGGATCCCTCCGAGGTCCTGACCACCGTCTTCGATGAGGGTCACGACGAGATGGTGCTGGTCCGCGACATCGATTTCTCATCGCTGTGCGAACATCATCTGGTCGTGTTCTCCGGCAAGGCGCACGTCGCCTACATCCCCAACAGCAAGGGCCAGATCACGGGCCTGTCGAAGCTTGCCCGGCTGGTCGACCTCTACTCCCGTCGTCCGCAGGTCCAGGAACGGCTGACCTCGCAGATCGCGGACGCCCTCGTCGAGGTGCTCGACCCGCGCGGAGTGATGGTCGTCATCGAGGCGGAGCACCTGTGCATGTCGATGCGCGGTGTGCGCAAGCCCGGGGCCACCACGGTGACATCCGCGGTGCGTGGCCAGTTCCTCAGCACCGCTACCCGCAACGAGGGCATGTCGCTCATCCTGCACAGGTAGCTCCGGGTGGCAGGGATTACAGGCGGCAGGCCTGAATCCCGGAGACGAGGATGCCCCGGGCACCCAGCTCCCAGAGGTCGTCCATCATGCGGTTGACCTCGGCGCGCAGCACCATCGCCCGCACCGCGACCCAGTCCTCGCGCTGCAACGGAGAGATCGTCGGGGACTCGTAGCCCGGCGTGATCTCGCATGCCTTGTCGAGCACGGCCGTCGGAACGTCGTAGTCCATCATCACGTACCGCCGGGCGACCAGAACCCCCTGGATCCGGCGCAGCAGACGCTCATGCGAAGGGGACAGGTCCGCGCCTCTCTTGGCGATCACGATGGCCTCCGAGCGCAGGACCGGCTCGCCGAGCAGCTCCAGACCCGCGGCCTTGAGCGTACGGCCGGTCTCGACCACGTCGGCGACCGCGTCCGCGACACCGAGCCGCACCGCCGTCTCGACCGCACCATCCAGAGTCACGATGTCACCCGGGGTGACCCCCCGGCCGGCAAGGTCGGCTCGGACCAGCGCGGGGAACGACGTCGCGATCCGCTTGCCGGCGAGCTCCGTGATGTCCGCGAGCGTCCCCTCCGGAGAGGCGTAACGAAACGTGGCGAACCCGTATCCAAGCGGAACGAGCTCCTCGGCGGCGGCACTGCTGTCGAGGAGGAGATCACGCCCGGTGATGCCAAGATCGAGACGACCCGACCCGACGTAGACAGCGATATCCCGAGGGCGCAGGAAGAAGAACTCGATGTCGTTCTCGACGTCGGCGATCACCAGCTCGCTCCCCTCGCGCCGCGCGAGGTAGCCGGCATCGGAGAGCAACTGACCGGAGGCGGCCGACAACGCCCCCTTGTTCGGAACCGCGATACGAAGCATCGTCACTACTCAGCGTCTACGAGAAAGGGCAGGACATCGATCACAGATGGGAGTATACGTCGTCCAGCGAAAGGCCTAGAGAAATCATCAGCAGCTGACTCCAGTAGAGCAACTGGGAGATCTCCTCGGCGGCCCTTCCCCGGCCTTCGTGCTCGGCCGCCATCCACGCTTCAGCGGCCTCCTCGACCAGTTTCTTGCCCAGATGGTGGACGCCCTGATCGAGCGCGGCGACAGTTCCCGAGCCGGGTGTCCGACGCCGCCATTTCTCGGCAAGCTCGACGAAGAGTTCGTCGAATGTTTTCAGGTTGGATACATTCGACGAATCGGATGCGCCGACGGATGGCACGGCGGACCGATCGGCAGGGAGCATGCTCGGCATGCTACCCGTCACCGGGCGGACAACCTCCGCGCCGCGGGCCCGCGGTGCGGAGCGGCACACGACGACCACAGACACGCGCTCCGCGGCCAGCCGGCAAGCCGATGCGACGGAGTCCCTGCACCGGAGTCCCTGCACCGGCCGCCATGTTGCTGGTTGACTTGATGACTGTGCTTCCGCCCGCGATCGTCGCCACCGACCTGGACGGGACGCTGATCCGCAGCGACGGCACGGTGTCCGAACGCACCCGCGGGGCGTTGCGCCGGGTGGAACGCGCCGGGGCGACCGTGGTGTTCGTGACGGGACGACCCAGTCGGGTGATGGCCGGCGTCGTCGCCCAGACCGAGGTCTCCGGGCTCGCGATCTGCGCGAACGGCGCGCTGGTCTTCGATCTCGACTCCGGCGAGCCGGTCAGCCAGCGCTGTCTGGAATCGGCCACGGCCCTGCGGCTGGCGGCGGCGATCCGCGCCGCGGTTCCCGACGCGGTGTTCGCGGTCGAGAGCGGCGTGCGCTTCGGCCGGGAACCCGCCTTCGAGGCGATGTGGCCGGATCCCAAGGAGATCGTCGCGGAGTTCTCGGAGCTGCTGGGCGTCCTGCCGGCGACGAAACTGCTTGTCCGGCGGGGGGGCGCTCCGTTCACGGAAGTGTACGACGCCATCGTCGAACTCGCCGGGGTGGACGCCGTCGTCACAACCTCCAGCGCGGACCTTCTCGAGATCGCGGGGCCGGGGGTGTCGAAGGCGGTGGCACTGGCTGAACTCGCCGCCGGGCGGGGGGTGGTCGCCGCCGACGTCATCGCGTTCGGAGATATGCCGAACGATCTACCGATGTTCGCCTGGGCCGGATACGCGGTCGCCGTCGCGAATGCCCATCCCGAAGTACTGGCCGCCGCCGACGAGATCACCGTGTCGAATGATGAGGACGGGGTCGCGATCGTCCTGGAGCGGCTTTTCCCATAACCACGATGATCTTCCTGGGCATTCCGGTCCGTCCCGATCACGATCGGGCCGCATACCGGGCCGGATACTCTCCACGAATACCCTCCGGACGGTTCCCGGTCGACGACGGGGATTCCCGGTGGACCGCCGCGTTGATACCTGCCCGGCCGGATCCGGACACGCATCGCCTCCCGGTCTCGCGCTCCCAGCGCGTCCGCATGCACAGCGTCCGCATGCACAGCGTCCGCATGCCGCCCCGACACCCGGGCATGCCGCCCCGACACCCGTCGCACAGACGGGCCAGGATAGGGACATGGCACCCCTCGTCCAGGACTCGGCCTCATCCGGGCTGCCGGCTCACGAGATCGACGGCGAGTTCCTCGCGCTGCCGCGCACCGCACTCGCCGACGCGGCTCTGCAGACCGCACGTGATCTCGGCGCGACGCACGCCGACATCCGCGTCGAACGGCTCAAGGACTCCTCGCTGTCGTTCCGCGACGCCTCGCTGGAAAGTCGCCATGAAGGCGCGACGCTGGGCTTGGCTGTCCGGGTGGTGCACGGCGGCACCTGGGGTTTCGCCGCCGGCGTCGACCTGACGACGGACGAGGCGGCGCGGCTGGCCCGCGAAGCCGTCGAGATGGCCCGAGTCGCCGCCCCGCTCAACTCCGAACCAGTCGAACTCGCCGCGGAACCGACCCACACCGACGCGGTCTGGGTCTCGGCCTACGCGACCGATCCGTTCGCGGTCGACGCCCGGGACCGGGTCGAACGGGTCGGCGGCCTGTGTCGGACGCTGTTCGCGGCGCACGATGTCGACCATGTCGACGGCCGGTTCAGCGCGGTGATGGAGAACAAGTACTACGCCGACCTGACCGGGACCACGACGACACAGCAACGGGTGCGGGTGATCTGCCAGATCGAGGCGACCCGGGTCGATCCCGCGGGCGGCTTCGAGTCGATGCGCACGATCGCCCCGCCCGTCGGTCGAGGCTGGGAGTGGCTGGTGGCGGGCCCCGCGGCCGGCTGCTGGGACTGGGAGAGCGAGATCGATCTGATCCCGGGTCTGCTCGCCGAGAAGTCCAGGGCCTCCTCAGTCGAACCAGGGCCGTACGACCTGGTCATCGACCCGTCGAACCTGTGGCTGACGATCCACGAGTCGATCGGGCACGCCACCGAGCTCGACCGGGCGCTCGGCTACGAGGCCGCCTACGCCGGTACCTCCTTCGTCACCCTCGACCAGCTGGGCACGCTGCGGTACGGCTCCCCGGCGATGACCGTCACCGGGGACCGCACCGCCCTGCACGGGCTCGCGACCATCGGCTACGACGACGAGGGCGTGCAGACCCGCCGGTTCGACATCGTCCGCGACGGCCAGTTCGTCGGCTATCAGCTCGACCGGGCGATGGCGGCCCGCAATGCCGCCGTGCTCGGGGTCGACCGCTCCAATGGCTGCGCGTTCGCCGACTCCCCCGCCCATGTGCC
Source organism: Frankia sp. BMG5.23 (assembly GCF_000685765.2). Classification (NCBI taxonomy): domain Bacteria; kingdom Bacillati; phylum Actinomycetota; class Actinomycetes; order Frankiales; family Frankiaceae; genus Frankia; species Frankia sp. BMG5.23. The sequence continues at coordinate 48,994 of NZ_JDWE01000014.1, read as the reverse complement.
GATCCAGCGGATGGCGAACGTCTCCCTGCTCCCGGCGCCCGGCGGCCCGTCGACCGAGGAGCTGATCAGCCGGGTCGACCGCGGCATCTACGTCGTCGGGGACAAGAGCTGGTCGATCGACATGCAGCGGTACAACTTCCAGTTCACCGGCCAGCGGTTTTACGAGATCCGCGCTGGTCGCATCGTCGGCCAGCTCCGCGACGTCGCCTACCAGGCGACGACGACCGACTTCTGGGGATCCCTGGAGGCCGTGGGAGGCCCCGAGACCTACGTGCTGGGCGGTGCGTTCAACTGCGGCAAGGGCCAACCCGGCCAGGTCGCGGCCGTCAGCCACGGCTGCCCGTCGGCTCTGTTCCGCGCCACCAACATTCTCAATGCTCGCCGAGAGGCCGGTCGATGAGCCGGCCGGCCGGACCGCAACCAGCCTCAGCCGACGGAGGAAGCACGGTGCGCGAGACCGCCCATGAGATCGTCGAACGCGCCCTGGGCCTGTCGAAGGCGGACGGCTGCGTAGTGATCGCCACCGAGTCCAGCGCGGTGAACCTGCGCTGGGCCAACAACACGTTGACGACCAACGGCGCCAGCCGGGATCGGTCGATCACCGTCATCAGCGTCATCGGCCGCTCGTTCGGGGTGCGGACGGCCTCCACCATCGACTCCCCCGGTTCCGGCGGCCACCCCACCGCGCGTCCCACCAACCTGCCGCATCCCACCGATGCCGACGGCCTCGCGGAACTCGTCCGCGCCGCCGAGGACGCGGCCCGGGACGCCGAGGATGCCGAGGACTACACGGACCTGCTCGGGCTGGACACGACGGACGTCGGCGCGGGTGCGGGGTCGGCGGGTGCGGGGTCGGCGGGTGACGCGGCCGAGGCCTTCACCGATCCGGCCGCCCGGACCAGCACCACGGTGTTCGCCTCCTTCGCCCGGGACCTCGCGGAGGCGTTCGCCGCGGCGCGGGCGGGCGGGCGGCGGTTGTTCGGCTTCGCCGAGCACAATCTGACCACCACGTGGCTCGGGACGTCGACGGGGCTGCGGCTGCGGTACAGCCAGCCGACCGGCAGCGTGGAGTGGAACGCCAAGAGCGGCGTTCCCGGCGGCTCGGTCTGGCACGGCCAGTCGACCCGTGACTTCACCGACGTCGACGTCGCGGGTACCGACGCGGCGCTGCGCGACCGGCTGGCCTGGTGCGAACGGTCGCTGGAACTGCCGGCCGGCCGGTACGAGACGCTGCTGCCGCCCTCCGCGGTGGCGGATTTGATGATCTACATGTACTGGACGGCTGCCGGTCGGGACGCGGCCGAGGGCCGGACGGTCTTCAGCCGGGCCGGCGGCGGCACGCGTCTCGGCGAGGCGATCGGACCGGCGGGACTGCGGCTGGCCAGCGATCCGCACGACCCGGAACTCGCGACGACCCCCTTCGTGACCGCGCAGTCCTCCTCGTCGATGTCCAGCGTCTTCGACAACGGACTGGCGCTGAGGCCCACCGACTGGATCTCGGATGGCACCCTCGCCGCCCTCGTGGAGACCCGCGCGTCCGCCCGTGCCACCGGGGTCCCGACCACCCCGATGATCGACAATCTGATCCTGGACGGCGGAGGCTCCGCGTCGTTGCAGGAGATGATCGCCTCGACGAAACGCGGGCTCCTGCTCACCAGCCTGTGGTATATCCGCGAAGTCGATCCCGAGGTGCTCCTGCTCACCGGCCTCACCCGGGACGGGGTCTACCTGGTGGAGAACGGTGAGGTCACCGGGGCCGTCAACAACTTCCGCTTCAACGAGTCACCGGTCGACCTGCTCGGCCGCCTGGCCGAGATCGGCGCCACCACCCGCACCATGGCGCGGGAATGGGCGGACTGGTTCACGCTCACCCGCATGCCCGCGGTACGGATCCCCGACTTCAACATGTCCTCGGTCAGCCCGGCGAACTGACCGCCGGCCGGGCCGGGGGCATCGAACCATCGATGGTGAACCGCGAGCAGCCATGGCTCCCGGTTCACCATCGCGGGTCGATTCGGGGACGGGTCGATTCGGGGACGGGTCAATGAAAAACGGGTCAGTCAGAGGTAGGCCCCGCGGCCGAACGTCTCGCTGCCGGGCTGCTGCCCGCTCGGCAGGGCCCGTCGGCGCATCTCCTCGAGTTGAGCCTTGGCGGCCATCTGTTGGGCGAACAGCGCGGTCTGCAGGCCGTGGAACAGACCCTCGAGCCAGCCGACCAGTTGTGCCTGGGCGATTCGCAGCTCGGCGTCCGACGGCGTGCGCTCCTCGTCGAACGGCAGCGACAGCCGATCGAGTTCCGAGCGCAGGTCCGGGGCAAGCCCGTCGGAGAGCTCCTGGATGGAACTGCGGTGGATCTCGCGCAGCCGGACTCGGCTCGCGTCGTCCAGCGGGGCGGCCCGGACCTCCTCGAGCAGCTGTTTGATCATGGTACCGATGCGCATCACCTTGTCGGGCTGGGAGACCAGCGCGGCGATGGGGTTGCCGCCGTCCAGCTCCTCCGCGGCCTGCGGCGCCTGGCCACCGTCCGGGGCCAGCGGCCGCACCGGCCGGTCGGGTACCCCCGAGTCCGCGGTCTCGTGCAGCGCGCCGTCAGGCCCGACGACCACGACGCGGGGTTCCGGTTGATCCGTCATGCCCCCTATCCTGCCCCGTGATCCGCCTCCCACGGCACTGGCTTCGCCTCCACGGTCACGCCGGGTGTCACCCATCGAGGGTCATTCCGGGATCGTGAGTACCACCTTTCCGACATGTCCGAAATCAGCCACATGCTGGTGCGCCCGCGCGACCTCGGTGATCGACAGCACCCGATCGATGACCGGCCGGATCGCCCCCGCCTCGATCGCCGGCCAGAAGTCGCCGCGGACACCGGTCACGATGTCGGCCTTCTCCTCGACCGGCCGCCCGCGCAGCGACGCGGCGTGGACCGCCGCCCGCTTGGTGAGCAGGGCGCCGAGGTTGAGCTCCCCTTTCACCCCGCCCTGCAGGCCGATGACGACCAGACGGCCTCCCACGGCCAGCACGGCGACGTTGCGGGCGAGATACGCCGCACCCATGTTGTCGAGGATGACGTCCGCCCCATGGCCGTCGGTGGCCTCGCGGATCCTGGCGACGAAGTCGTCGTCACGGTAGGAGACCGCGATGTGGGCGCCGAGCTCCCGCACCCTGGCCAGTTTGGCCGCGGTGCCGGCGGTGGTCGCGACCAGCGCGTTCGGACGCAGCGCGCGGACCGCCTGGAGCGCGAAGGTCCCGATGCCGGACGCCCCGCCGTGCACGAGGAAGACCTCGCGGTCACGCAGACCGGCGATGCCGAACACCGTGGAGTACACCGTGCAGGCGACCTCGGGCAGAGCGGCCGCCGTGATGAGGTCGACCCCGGCCGGGACCGGCAGCACCTGGCCGACCGGCACGTTCACCCGACTCGCGTAGCCGCCCCCACTGAGCAGCGCGCACACCTCGGCCCCGACCTCAACCCGGTCCACGCCGGCGCCGAGAACCGCCACCCGCCCGGAGCACTCCATCCCGATGATCTCAGAGGCACCGGGCGGCGGCGGGTAGAAACCTTGCCGCTGGAGCAGGTCCGCGCGGTTCACCGCCGTCGCGACCACCTCCAGGGTAACCTCGCCCGGCCCCGGGGCAGGAGGGTCCGCCACCGTCGACCACGTCATGACCTCGGGCCCACCGGGCGCTTTCACCGTCACAGCATGCATCCGTCACACGCTACGGCTCCTCGGCACGCGATGCCGCGGCATCATCCGGCGTGCGGGCATGTTCATGCCGCGGCCGTACGGATGTTCCGGTGGGGTGGACGGACGCCGGCTCGGGCCTCAGACCGGCTCGGGCTCCGGTTGGGGTGCGCCGGGAACCGGCTCGGTGTACGGGGAGGGCTCGTGCGGAGCCGGCGGCAGGTCAGGAGCGTCGGGCAGGAGCGGGCCGGGATCATCCGGGATCGGGGTGTCCGGATCGAGCGGGGGCGGGGGACTCGGGCGATGGGGACGGACGGCCTCGGGCATCACGACAGACGGGGCAACCAGACCAGACCGGGTAAACAGACCAGACCGGGCGGACAGGGCAGCCGGACCAGACAGGGCAGACATAGATTTCGCCGTACCCGGCGGGCGTCGCGGCGGAAACATCGTCCTAGCATCCCATGTCGGCGGCTCGTCCCTCGCCGCGGCCTGGTCGCCGGTCACCCCGCTGGACCGGCGTCGCGCATCCGTGCGCCGCCCCGTCATCGCGGCTGTCCCGTCCGGATCTCGGTTCATCGGCTCGCATCTCCGATCCTATGCCGTCAAGTCCTATGCCCCTATGTCCTATAATGTGGCTGCCTCGGCCGGTCCGAGACGGGTTTGCCCCCGTGGCCGATGTCAACGCGCGCCAGGACCATCACCATGTGTGGCCAGCCCGACATCATCGGACCGAGGGTAAAGCCACTGCTTCGAGCGTATTAACAGTGACCGCCCCACTCGGCATCCAGGTACCACGACGCATACCCGATCGAGTCGCTACCGTCATATGCATATCGCCCTGAACTCATGGTTCTCTGCAACCAGTGACAGACGACCACAGCATCGGCTGTCCGGCCGGCGCCGCGGACGCGCCGGCCTCGACGGGCCCGGGGAGCGTGCCAGTGGAAGCGGTCGCGGCCGACGACGAGCCCGAACATCCCCATACCCAGGCGGAGTTTCATGCCTTCTTCGAGAGACATCACCGCGAGCTGAGCCGGTTTGCGTATCTCCTGACCGGCGATCACGACGTCGCGGACGACATCACCGCGGACGCCCTGACGGCCGCCTGGTCCGCCTGGGACCGGGTCCGCTCCGCGGACCTTCCACTGGCGTATGTCCGGCGGATCGTCGCCAACCTGGCGGCCGACCGGGTCCGGAAGGTCGTCCGCGAGCGACGCGGGCTGCTCTTCCTTGGTCAGCGAGCCGACCAGTCGGCGCGGATACCCGATCTCCCCGCGGTCATGGATCTGCGCTCCGCGCTGATGACACTGCCGCCAGGCAAACGTGCCTGTGTCGTGCTCCGCTACGCCTTCGACCTGTCGGAGATCGAGACGGCTCGCACGCTGGGTATCTCTGTCGGCACGGTGAAGAGCCAGACCGCCAAGGGAGTCGCCGAACTGGAGCGGATTCTCCAGAACACCGAGCTGCCGCCGGCCGGTGCCGCGGAGGTGGCGAGGCCACAGGTATCGTCCGGTCGGCCGGGCACATCACGCGGCGCCACATCCCGATCGGGCAGTTCCCGGATGAATGGCTCCCGGTCGGGCTCGGGTCGCCTGGGACGGCGGCGGGGCAGTGGTCAGTCCGGCAAACCGGCGGGTCCGAGCCCGTCGGCGTTCGCCCGCCTCGGCCGCGTCAAGCTATGGCCCTGGTGGCAGCAGCGAGTCGGCGAGGCATAGATGACGCAGAAGGCGCCCGGGGTTCCAGGAGCTCGATCATGATGCGCAGGGTGGCGCGGCAGCGCGGCGCGGCGAGCCTCCGGCCGATTGCCGTCCCTCCACTCCGGAGACGGGTGACCGCGTGATCAGCGACCACGGAACAGGCGACCGCGAAACCAGCAGCCCGAGCGCGGATGGTCGAGGGTCAGCCGATCGCGTCGGCGAGTTCCGCGGCGGCGACGGTCATGGCGGCGGCCTGGGGGAGCTTCCGTTCCCCGACCGACTCCGCGGCATGCTGAGCGCCGAGATGGGCCGGCACCACCCCGACTCCGATCGCATCCGCGGACGTGTCGCGGCGGCGGTCGATGCTCCCCTGAGCAGCACGATCATCCGCCCCCTCGGCCCGATCGGACCTGTCGGCCCGAGCGGTCCACTCAGCGCTAACGGACCACTCAGACCGCTTGGTTCGATCGGCTCCGGCACCCGGACCGGGGATGGGCGGATCATCACCCGGCAGCACCGCCTGGGCCGTACCGTCGCGAAGACCCCATCGAGCCGACGGCGCCGATCCAGCCGGTCCACCAGCCCCGACCGGCTCCCCCGGTCCCACCACTGGCCCCGTTCCCGGCGGCGCTCGGTCGCCCGACGCGGCACGATCACGGGGGCACTACTCGCCATCATGAGCATCACGGCCCTGACGGCCCTGGCCCTGCTGGGGCCGTCGGGATCGAACTCCCCGGCTCCGCCCACAACGACCGTCACGGCAAAGCCGCGGCCGTCCGCCACGCTGGTCACGACGTCTCCGGTCGTACGGACGCCGGTCACGTCGCCCCAGGCCACTGCGGCGGTTCCACCGGAACCGGCCAGGTCGAGCCCCGCCGGAACATCCGGGGTCAGCGCCGCCGTCCCGGACGCGACGAGCGATGCGAGCGCCGCACGGAGGTCCGCCGGCCCGGACCCGGCGGACCCGGGGTCCGCGAGCGGTGGCGGCGGCGCACCGTCACCGTCCGCGGGACCGTCCACAGGACCGTCCGCGAACCATGGTGACAGCAGATCCTCCCTGCCCGGCGGAACGTTCGCGGGCCTCGGCGGCGGGATCTACACCAGCACCGTCGCCCCCTTCCCCAGTGGATCACGGGTACGGCTTCCGGGCCCCGGCACTCTCGACTGGGTGCTGTTCGGGGGCTCGTGGGACGGTGTGCAGAACCGGGCCGCCATCGTGATGCCGCTGATCGACACCGGCACCCTGCTGGGCACGTCCGTGCCGTCATCCTCGGGATTCGACTGGACGGAGGGCACACCGGTCGCGACCGGTGTGGATGACACCGACCGGCTGTCCCTGCAGGGCTCGGCCCGGCTGACGGTCTTCGTCTCGCAGTCTCCGCTCACCCTGGACGTCCTCCTCGGATCCGGTTCCGGGCGGGTGCAGATCATCGTCACCTCCATCGGCGGCACGCAGACCTTCACCCAGACCCTGCCTTCACCGATCGCCGACGGCTCGGCCGATGGAGTGGTGAGCATCGGGCTGCCTGCCGGAATCGGCACGACGTCGGTCACCATCTCCAGCGGGGGCACATCGGGTTGGACGCTGGCGGCCGCAGTCCTGCGCTGACGGCGCGGGTCTGCGCCGGTTACGGGGGTCTGCACTTGACCATGCGGAACCACAGGCAACCATGCGGAAGAAAAATCTTCACAACGACGGCAACCAATCAACCTCCGTCGGACGACTGACAGATGAACGCCATACCGGCCCCCCGCGCCAGGAGGTCCGGCGGTGTTTCGGCCCGTTCGCTCCCCGGCTAACCCCCCCAGCCCGGCGGACGGGTCGCCAAGCGGCCGTCGACGGCGGCACGCGGGCTGGCCGGCCCGGCCAAGGTCGGCCAGCCCCTCGCGACCTCTCCCACGCCACCCGGCGCCCCGGTCCGAGTGTGAGTCCGGTCCGAGTGTGAGTCCGGTCCGAGTGTGAGTCCGGTCGCGGGAAGGTGCCACGCGCCCTACGCCGACCGGCCGGGGAGAGGTAGCGTCAACCTCGTGCGTCGGCTGCTGTTGTCACCCTCGTGGATCGCGCGTCATCTCCTCGCGCTCCTCTTGATCGCATTCTTCATCCGCATGGGCATCTGGCAGCTGACGAAGGGCGAATCCCCGCAGGGATCGCTGCAAAACCTCTTCTACGGGGTCGAGTGGCCTGTCTTCGCCGCCTTCGTCGTGTACTGGTGGGTGAAGATGATGAAGGAGGATCTGGCACCCAAGGACACCACCGGGCCGCGGTGGGGTGCCCACGGCCGGATCGCCCCCGAGGCGCCCTGGCGACCGGATCTCGACAGGGGCCCCAAAATGCTGACGACCGGCGGCGCCGAGCAGTCCGCCGAGGACGACGAACTCGACGCCTACAACCGCTATCTCGCCTCACTGTACGAGCGTGACGCCCTTCGGGACGCCCTCAAGCACATCAACGGAGCCCGCTGATGACGGCATTGCCCGACCCCACCCGTACGGCCACCACAGGACGTGCCTCCGCGACAGCGATTCGCGCGTCCCTGCTGCGGTACCGGGCCATCGCCTACATCGTCGGCGTAGGGCTAATCGTGCTGGTGTGCATCGGTATGCCGGTGAAGTACATCGGCGGCAGCGACACGATCGTCGCGGCCGTCGGCCCGATCCACGGTGTGCTGTACATGGTGTACCTTGCCGCTTCCTTCGATCTGGCGAATCGTTGCCGGCTGTCCTCGACCCGGACAATCCTGATCATGCTTGCCGGCACCATCCCGTTCCTGTCGTTCTTCGCCGAGCGGCGGGTCACGTTCCTTGTGCGGGAGAGCCAGCTGTCCGCCGCCGCGGCTCCGGTCGGCCCGGCCACCGGGCCCACGAAGTCCGCGAAGCCCGCGTAGCACGCGCAGTCCACGCAGCACGCGCAGAGCGCCGGGAGACGTCGCCTCAGGACACGTCCGAGTCGACTCCGGCCAGGCGGAGCGCCGCCGGTGCGGGTCGGCGGAGACGGGCGGGCACGGCGATCGTCAGGACCTCACCGGCGGTGAGCCGCCGGAGCCGGGCCAACCGGGAGGGCGGAGCGAGTATCTCCGCGGACAGCACCTGGTCAGCCTCGGTACCGAAGGCAAACAGGCGCCCGTCCGACCAGGTGATCAGTTCGTCGGCCGTACTGGCGGGTCGCACGAGGACCAGCTGGGCGCGCCGCGGGTCCCAGACGATCGTCACCGTCCGCGTGGTGGACCGGAGCAACGCCCACTTGCCGCCGCTGCGGTAGGCGGCCGCCAGCATCCGGGCCGTCTCGTTTCCCTCGGGACGGCGAGGTGGACGATCCGCGATCACCACGAGCCCCGCGTCGTCGACCGCGATCGGCGGAGTCGGGTCCGCCCGCAGGTCCGCGGCGGTCACCGCCCCGAATGCTCTGTCGAGGTGGACACCGCGTGCGGCGGGCAGCCCAAACGACGATGAGGCCAGCATGGCGGTCAGGGACGCCCGCCGGACCTCCGCCCCGTCCAGCCGGACCAATCCGCAGACCGTCATCCGTTCCTCCGTCCTCAGCCCGCGATCCGCGATCCGCGATCCGATGACGCACGGCACGGACGGACTCCCGGCCGGATGATCGACACGGTGCGGCGGCGTTCACGGGTACTCCAGCGCTGGAACGTAGCAGTTTCTCGCCCGCCTCACCGGTCCGTTGCACGGAATCGCCGAGTGGTTCCGACCTTCGGTGCCGGGCCTCACCGTCATGATCCGGGCTCGGCCGGGACGGCGGCTCGAAAACACCTCGGCCGCCTACCGGCCGCCGATCGCCCGTGACCAAGACGTCCGGCGGAAACCGGCCGCATGCGGAGGAAGACCGCGGTCACGGGGGAGGACGGACTTAGGCCACGTTGGCGCCCGACGGCTCACGCTCCCGCTTGACCCGACGAGTCGCGATCACCGGATGAGCCGGGCAATCAACCAGATGCTCATCGAAGCCCTGCACCGTCGGCCAGGACTGGTGGCAGGACCCGCAATGGGTCGTGGCCGGATCGGTCCACCGCTCTTCGCAGCCGGCACAACTGGCCGTGACCGGGATATGCGCTGTCTTGTCGGGCTGCCGGCGACGAGAGACCTGGATCGGCAACGCCTGCTGGATGGCTTGTTCATCTGGGGAACGGAGTGTGACGGAAACCGCGCGTGGACGCCGAGGTGGGGTGATGGCGGCCGGGATCGCGCGAGGGGATGTCGACCGACGGGGAGGCACCCGGCCATCCTGTCGCAGACCTGCACAAGCGTCACGCAACCGGCTGTCGAGTGTTCAGGGTGATTGTCCTGCGGCAACGCTTCCGGAGCTCGCGAACCAGAGCGTTCCGCCCGGACGGGTCGTCATCGGCGAAGGCCGACCGCCGGCAGGAACCCGCGCCGGAAACAACCGTGCCGGGCCGAGCGACACCTGGAACATCGCCGGACAGGCAAAAAATAACTACTGACACACAGTAATATCACTAGACTGGCTATGGTCGAACGCAGGACGGACGCCATCGCCAGGGCCGGCGGTGAGGGGATCCCGGGCGTGAGTGCCGGCGCACTGCTGCGAGGGTGGCGGGAGCGACGCCGGATCAGTCAGCTCGGACTGGCGTTGCGAGCCGACAGTTCCGCCTGACGCATCAGTTTCATCGAGACCGGCCGCTCCATTCCGAGTCGCCCGATGGTGCTGCGCGGGCCACGTGCCCGTCGGTGCGGAACCGGATGAGCAGTTCCTGCCTGTCGCCGAGGCCGATGGTGCAGGATCCGTACATCGGATCGGAGTCGACCAGGCCCAGTCCCGCGAAGCAGGCCCAGTCCCGCTCAGAAGGGTTCGGCCTGCGGGCGACTGCGGCCCCCGCGCGACGAGCTTCTCCTGGAGAGAGATTCCCGCTCCTACACGCCCACCCACAAAGTGCGCTTCGTGAGGCGGCTGAAGCGTGGAGGGTCAGTCACGGTTCACGGTCTCCACACCGTCGCTCACCCTCCACATTTCCCGCCGGGCCCGCATCCGCCGGGCCCGCTCGACAGCCATTACAGGGACGCTATATGTCCACCTGCTGCGCTCAGCGAGGCAGAAGGCAGCGGGGACGGTGGCTGTGATCCCCGGTCACGTCCCAGCGTGCCCATTTCGTGCCCACAAGGATCTTCAGGTGTTCCAGGCTGATCGTCGCCAGCTGTCTCCGGCGACAAAAAGCCTGGCAAAGCGGAGGGCGTGGGATTCGAACCCACGACGAGGATCACTCCCCGTAGCGGTTTTCAAGACCGCCGCCATCGGCCACTAGGCGAGCCCTCCCAGCCTGCGACTTTAACCTTATCGTAACATTTTTCCTCCGGCTCGATACAGGCACGGTACAGAAACGCCGAAGGACGCCCGGTAGGCGCCCTCACGCCTCCCATTCTAGCCGTCCGCCCGCCGTGCGGCAGCGAGCCGACGCACCGCATCCTGCTCCCCTCCGTCGAGCAACCGCGCATACGTCCGCCAGATCACGGCAGGGCTGTTACCCGCCCGCTCCGCAGCCTGCTGCACGCTGACCCCGTCCATCAGCCAGCCCGAGATGCAGCTGTGACACAGGGAACTGTCTTACCTCATGCTGTCAGACAGGGTGGCCGGCTACTCAAGGTCACTGATAGCGGCGCGGTGCGATCTCGCCGAAGCCCTGGATATAACGTCAGACCTATCCGGAGAGACATCAGAACCGCGAACACTGAGCAAGGTAGCCGCGTGCCCAGTCAGAACATCGCCGTCGGGCCCTCGTCGGCGCGCGAGTCTCTCCGCGGGCCGCGCCCGTGACTGTTCTCCCCGTCCCCGTCGGTCACCGACACACGCCCACAATCAGACCAAGGTTCTGCGAATGAAGCGCAAGCGACCGTCACCTCGTGGCTCGGAAGGCGACTTCTCCGTCGTCTACAGTGCTCTGGTAGCGGCAGCCCTGACCGCACTCTGTACAGTGGCCGCCATCCTTCTCGTCGCCCCGCACGCCCGGCGCGCTGTTGCCGTGTGCGGCCTCGTCGCGGCGGTCACGGTCGGCCTGGCCTGCGCCGAGATCCGCCGCCGCGGGCACGAGATCGTCCATCTGCGCCGTCGGCAGGCCGCCACCGAGCAGGAACTCATGCACCGCCTGGAGATACAGGAGGCCGAGACCAGCCGCCTCGCCGTCGAGGTGCTGCCCGCCGCGATCAGTCGGCTGCACCGCGGCGACTCGGTCGAGGAGGCGCTGTCCGGCTCGAGCCAGTCGCCCGCCCTCGGCGCCGCGTTCATCAAGGCGCACGACGACGTGGTCCGCTCGGTCCTCGAAGCGGTCAAGGCGGAAGAGGACCTGCGCGACTCCTCGCAGCGCGCGTTCGTCAACGTCGCCCGTCGCGTCCAGGCCATCGTGCACCAGCAGTTCCAGGATCTGCGCGAGATGGAGGAGCGGCACGGCGGGAACCCCGATGTCTTCGACGACCTGCTCCGCCTCGACCACGGCACCGCGCTGATCGGCCGGCTCGCCGACTCGCTCGCCGTGCTCGGCGGATCCCGCCCCGGCCGGCAGTGGCAGCATCCGGTGCCGCTGTTCAACGTGCTGCGCGGCGCGATGTCCCGGATCATCGGCTACCAACGCGTCGAACTGCACTCGGTGGTCGAGGTCGCCATCTCAGGACCCACCGTCGAACCGCTCATCCACGCGCTCGCCGAGCTGCTGGACAACGCCACCCGGTACTCGCCGCCGCAGACCCGCGTGCACATGACCGCGGTCGAGGTGCAGTCCGGGATCGCGGTCGAGATCGAAGACGGCGGCGTCGGCCTCGGCGAGGAGGCCCGGCTGCGCGCCGAGCGGGTGCTCGCCGAGGTCAAGTCGGGCCTCGACCTCGCTGACCTCGGCGGGAACCCGCGCCTCGGCCTGTCCGTGGTCGGTCGGCTCGCGCAGACCCACCGCTTTCAGGTCTCGCTGCGGCCCTCGGCGTACGGCGGCGTGCGCGCCGTGCTGATCATCCCACGTGACCTGGCCACCGCCGTGCCGCTGTCCGCGGCCAGCCCGGGCGCCGCGGTCCGGCCGAACCCGAACACGCCGATGCCCGCCATCGCCCTGGAGTCGGAGGAGCCGCAGCGCATAAAGATCAACAACAACGGCCTGCCGCAGCGCAGGCGCGGCGTCACCGCCCCGCTCAACGGGAGCGGCAGCCAGCGGAGCCTGACCGCGCCGCGCGGGCCGCAGTCCGCCGCCCCGCCCCCGCCCGTGTCGAGTAACGCATCCGCTCCCGCCGCCCCGCCCCCGCCGCCCGGGCTGTGGCTTGCCGCGTTCCAGAACGCGGTCTCCGGCGAAAGCACGAGCACCCAGCACGCTTTGACTGACGATGCGTCGAGTAAGGAAAGCGAGTAGCCGATGGACCACCTGCGGCCCAGCATGGACTGGATGCTCAAGGACCTTGCGGAGAGCGTGCCAGGCACCCGGCATATCATCGTCCTGACCGCGGACGGCCTGCGCATGGCCCAGTACAACACGGATGTGGACACCGCCGACCGCCTCGCGGCCGCGTGCGCCGGACTGCAGAGCCTGTCCGCCGCCGTCGGCGCCGAGTTCCCGCAGGGGGACAAGCGGATGCGGCTCGTGGTGATCGAGGTGGGCGGGGGATTCTTCTACCTCATGGCGGCCGGCGCGCGCGCATACCTCGCGGTGCTGGCCGACGAAGGGGTGGACGCGGGGTTGATGGGACAGCAGATGCGCAACCTGGTCGCACGTATCGGTGAGCATCTCACCAGTCCGCCGCGGATGGAGGAGAGGACGGCCGGGTGACCCCGTCCCCGATCAACGACGCGTCCTGCGCCTGGGAGCAGGGCGGTCCCGAGCGCCTGTACGTCCTCACCGGCGGGCGCGGCGCCTCGGGCCGCCGGGCCGACATCGACCTGGTCACCCTCGTGGTGGCGCGGGCCGCGGGCCGGCCCGAGATGCAGCCGGAACACGCGTCCATCCTGCGCATGTGTTACTGGCCCCTGTCCATGGCGGAGATCTCGGCCTACCTCAAGCTGCCGTTCAGCGTGGTCGCCATCCTGGTCTCCGACCTGCTCAGGGACTCGCTCGTCGAGGTGCGCGCCTCGGTGCGCATGGAAGGAATCGGCGATCCTGAACTGCTCAAGGCGGTGATGAATGGACTCCAGAGGCTCTGAGTTGGCCGTCGGACCGGCGCGCGAGGACGCGCTGCCCGCCTCGGCCGCCACCGCGGTCAAGATTGTCGTGGTCGGCGGGTTCGGCGTCGGCAAGACGACCCTGGTCGGCTCCGTCAGCGAGATCAGACCGCTGACGACCGAGGAGACGATGACCGAGGTCAGCATCGGGGTAGACGACGTCCGCGGGGTCGAGCAGAAGGATGCGACCACCGTGGCCATGGACTTCGGCCGGATCACCATCAACGAGCAACTGGTGCTCTACCTGTTCGGCACGCCCGGACAGCAGCGCTTCTGGTTTCTGTGGACAGGCCTGTTCGAGGGAGCCCTTGGCGCGGTCGTGCTGGTCGACACCCGGCGGCTCGAGGCCAGCTTCGACGTCATCGGGCGGCTCGAGGACGGCGGCGTGCCGTTCATCGTGGCCGTCAACGTCTTCCCGGACGCCCCGAACCACCCGCTGGACGAGGTCCGTGCCGCGTTGGATCTGCCGGCCGCCGTGCCGATCGTCGCGTGCGACGCGCGCAGCCGGGCCTCGAGCCGGGACACCCTGCTGGCCCTCATGCGCTACCTGTACTGGCTGTCCACCCAACCCGCGGCCCCGGTGGCCGCCTCGGCCGCCACGGAGTAAGTGTGTCAACACCCATTCCCGAAGCAGGCGCGGAATCAGGCGCTGCGATCCCGCCGCCGGGGTGTCCGGCGCACGCGGCCTTCGCGCAGGATGCCGTACGGACCGCGCTCTACGGCCCGGAAGCGCAGCACGATCCCGGCGCGGTCTACGAGAAGCTCCGCGCGGAACACGGCGGGATCGCCCCGGTGGAACTCGAGGGTGGCGTCCCGGCCTGGCTGGTGCTCGGCTACCGGGAGAACATGGAGGTCGCTCGCACCCCGAGCCGGTTCACCCGGGACGCCCGGCTCTGGCGGGACTGGAACGAGGGCAGGATCGCCGCGGACGACCCGCTGCTCCCGCTCATCGGATGGCGTCCCGACGTCGTGTCCTACGATGGCGAGGAACATGCGCGGCTGCGCGCCGCGGTCAACGAGTGCCTGACCAGGTTCGACCGGCACGGCACCCGGCGGCACGTCCAGCGCTACGCGAACCAGCTGATCGACGGCTTTGTCGAGGACGGCCGCGCGGACCTGGTGACCCAGTTCGCCGTTTACCTTCCGATGCTCGTGCTGAGCCGGCTGGTCGGCCTGAGCGAGGGGTACGGCCGGAAACTGGTCGAGGCCATCGTCGGCATGGTCAGCGGCGGCGAGGATGCATACGCGCACAACCAGTACATCATCGGCACCCTGCGGTCGCTGACCGAGGAGCGGCGCAGGGCCCCCGCGCACGACCTGGCGTCCTGGTTCGTTCAGCACCCCTCGGGGCTGAACGACGAGGAGGTACTCAACCACCTGCGCCTCGTGATCGTGCTGGGCTACGAGGCCACGGCGAACCTGGTCTCGAACACGCTGCGGATGGTGCTGACCGACCCCCGCTTCCGCGCGTCGCTCGCTGGCGGGCTCATGACGCTGCCGGACGCGGTCGAGCAGATGCTGTGGGACGATCCGCCGCTACTGGTCTGCCCGGCGCGGTTCGCCACGCACGACATGCATTTCGCCGACAAGGAGATCCGTGAGGGCGACATGCTGCTGCTCGGCATCGCGGCAGGCAACGCGGATCCGGAGATCCGTCCGGATCTCGGCGCGCCGATGCACGGCAACCGCTCGCACCTGGCGTTCAGCCGGGGCCCGCACGAGTGCTCGGGACAGGAGATCGCCCGCGCCATCACCGACACCGGCGTCGACGTGCTGCTCAACCGGCTACCCGACCTGCACCTCACGGTGCCGGAGGAGCAGCTGACCTGGACCGCCTCGACCTGGTCCCGGCACCTTGACGCGCTCCCGGTCAAGTTCGCCCCGCAGTGCCGCCCCGTCCCGCAGTCTGCGCCAGCCGCCCCGGCGTTCTCCGCCCCGGTGGTCGAGCCGAGCGCCGCGAAGGACGCGCTGGCGGCGGTGGCCGAGGCCGACGCACAGGCCAGAGCGGACACCCGCCGCGGCTTCTGGGCTTCGCTGGGCGGCATGTTCCGCGGTCGACGCTAAGGGTTCACGGTCGGCTGACGTACCGCCGAGTGGCGCCCGGGAATCGCTCCCGGGCGCCGCTCTTTTGTTTCCGACACGCCGTCAGACCGCCTGCGGCGAGGTCAGCATGCGAGAGATCTCCTCGCGCGGCGGATCCGTGTCCATCAACAGTTCGTTGACCGCCGCCCACGCCTGGTAACCCCAGTTCCAGTCGTCGACGATCCTCGCACCCATCCGGGCCTGGGCGCGTTCTGTGTCGGTGAAATGCAGCACGTCGAAGGCCGTGTCAAGGCGCTGCTTTGTGGTGTGTATCGACTGGTCGAGCGTCCGCATCTCCTGCTCGCAACGGGCTCTTGCCTCCTGCCAATCGCAGCCGTCCTGGTCTCGGATGATCGAGATCAGATTGCGCGGGTCGTCGCGCTTCGCGTCGCGGACCGAGGAGTAGACGTCGTTGCAGTACACGATGATGTCGCTGGCTAACCTGCGCAGCAGTCGCAGCTGGGTACAGTGGTGGATGTGCGGCGCCAGATAGGTGAAATTCATCTTCTCGCCGAACACCAGGCACAGCGGCACCGCGCCGTTTCCCAGGCGTAGTTCCAAGTACTCTTCGACCGTCGTGTCCATCCGCCGGTCCCGCATCGCCGCGTAAGTGGCCTGCGTGTTGAAGTACCATTCCCAGTGCTCGCTGACCCGAGCCACCCACTGGTCCGGCGAGCTGACGATCTGCCGCGCCCACAGGTCATGGAAGATCATCCCCATGAGGGACTTCGCGGGTCTCCCGTAGAGAATCCCGGTGAGCTCCGCGCTGATGACGTTGATGCGGCTGATGTCCGCCGCAAGGTCGTCGGTGAAGTCGTCGTAGATCCGGAAGAAGGCGTGGATGTCGTAAGCGAGTTCCAGCTCCGGCAGCGGGGCCAGAGGGTACACCCAGGCCGAAAGCGTGGCGTACCTCTCGGCCCGGGGCGTGCAGACCTGGAAGCGGGTGAGCCATTCGACGGTGTGCGCCAGGGCTTCGGCAGCGTTCTCGTTCGGCTGCCAGGAGCGCGCAGCTTCGTGCACTGTGAGGATCTGCTCGCCATTCATCGCGTCTCGGCCTGTCTCCTGGCAAAGATGGTGAT
Source organism: Frankia sp. BMG5.23 (assembly GCF_000685765.2). Taxonomy (NCBI): domain Bacteria; kingdom Bacillati; phylum Actinomycetota; class Actinomycetes; order Frankiales; family Frankiaceae; genus Frankia; species Frankia sp. BMG5.23. The sequence goes on along the minus strand of NZ_JDWE01000014.1, from coordinate 32,295 downwards.
CATGGATCGCGAGCATCTGGCAGTTTCGGACACTTCTGCGCCTCCAGGTCAGGGGAACCACGTCCTATCAGATCCAGGTACCACGATGATCCCAGAAGTGCGAAGTATCATGTCGCGGATTCGGGCCGTTATGGAGGGCACCTCGGTCGTGGTCCGTTGGAGGGTCCTCAGGTGGTGCCGTTGCGACCGATCACGCTGCCGAAGACATGAGTGTGCCCGATCCTACCGCCAGAGGTTCTGTGCCGCCCAGCTTCGGGACCTGCTTACAGCTGGGAGGTCCAAGGGTTGACGAGTGGGACGTCCATGGCGGCGAAGTCGGCCTCGTTGCGGGTGACGAGCGTGAGGCTGTGCACCTGGGCCGTGGCGGCGATGAGCGCATCGTGGGCTGGGCGCCGGTCGGGCACGTGAAGTCGCGCCGCCGAGCCGGCGACGATCTGATCGACGTCGAGCAGCCGGCCTGCGTATGCCGGGAGCACGTTCTGATCGAGCCATGAGTCCAGGACGGCCGCCTGGCGGGCATCGCGCCATCGCTTGTTCTCAATGCCAGCCCGCAGCTCTAGCAGGGTGATGACGGAGAGGAAGGTATCCGATGGTGACAGGCTCGCGGCCCAGCCGTTGAAGCGGTCATCGCGGCGTTTCGCGGGCTTACGGAGCTCGGAGATGACGTTGGTGTCGAGTAGGAAGCTCACAGGTCGACCTCGCGCAGCGAGTCCCGCGGCCGTAGGGGCTCGAAGTCGATCTCCTCCTCCAGAACGAACGCGTCTCCCAGGCTGCCCGCGGTTCCGGTGAGCCGCTGGTAGTCGGCGAACGACAGCAGGACGTGTGACGGCCGACCGTGATCCGTGATGATCACCGGACCGCTGGCGGCGGCCCGCTTGACCGCGCTCACGTCACGGTTGAACTCTCGCGATGAGACCATGGTCACCACGACCACCCCCCTGGTAGGTACGTACCTACAATATGCGCCGAACGTCGTTCGCGCGGCCAACCGCTGAAGCCAGCTCGCGCCCTTCGATGTGGCCAGGGTCGCGTGGCCAGGGTCGCGTGGCCGGGCGACCGGCTTGCTCACCAGACCTGGTGACCATCCAGGATGAACCCTCGTCGCCGGCAAGGTCGGCCTGAGCAGTCGTCCCTTGAATTTCTCACTCCAGATATCACAGACTTCAAGTGGTACCGTATTTGAAGGCTGGAGCCAGGCATGGCCCCTGGAGTCAGGCATGGTCCCGCGGATCGAGATCGACGACGAGGTCTTCAAGTGCCTGCAGGATCAGACTGCGCCCTTCGTCGACACCCCGAATGATGTCCTGCGTCGCGTCTTGGGGCTCTCCGCTCCAGCGGTGGCCAAAGAGCCGGGCGCGGCCCGTCCGCCTGGCAATCTCGCGAAGCTTGTGAACGCCGGGCTCGTGAAGCCCGGGGGGACGGACTGACGCATGTCCGCAAGTGAAGCGGCGCGACCTACCAGGGGCTCCGACGCGGTGCATCCGTCGCCGTCCACCTGGACGACATCGACTTCACCAACGCAACTCTCACCCTCCGCTGGCAGTTCGTCCAGATCGGCTACGCCACCCAACTCGCCAAGCCGAAATCCGACGCCGGGGACCGTGTCATCTCCCTCGGCCCCGACACCCTCGCCGTCCTGAAAGCCTGCCGCACCCGCCAACACGCCAACCGGCTCGCCGCCGGAACCACCCGGCCGAACAACGGCCTCGCGTTCACCCACCCCGACGGCACTCCCATCCACCCCGAACACCTCACCAACCGCTTCCACACCCTCATCCAGGAAGCCGACCTACCCCCATCACCATCCGCGGCCTCCGCCACGGCGCCGCCACCCTCGCCCTCGCCGCCACCCTCGCCCTCGCCGCCGGCGCCGACCTCAAAGCAGTCCAAGAACTCCTCGGCCACTCCACGATCATGATCACCACCGACACCTACACCCACATCCTCCCCGACCTCGCCGCCGAGATCGCCCGCAACACCGCCCGCCTCATCCCCCGCACCCGCAGCCCCCAGGAGTACCCCCGACACACCACCACGATCGACTAACCCGGCACCGCCCGTCCGCCCCATCGGGGCGGACGGGCAGCCACGAGCCACGAGCCACGAGCCACGAGCCACCACAACCCGCCCACCCCACCAGCCGACGCCCCATCCACACCCCCACAAACCGCACCGACACCCCGACCACCACCCCGAGGACACACAGTTCGGTATCATGACTCTCGCAGGGCCGTTAGCTCAATTGGCAGAGCAGCCGGCTTTTAACCGGCGAGTTCAGGGTTCGAGTCCCTGACGGCCCACACTGGTGGATTTTTCGTACATTTCTGAAGAGCTTATCAGACTCACATTGTCGAGCTTTTGAAGCTCCGGTAATTCGTGGATCCTGTACCAGCTCGATCTCTGGATGTATCCATTCAGGGTACAGGTTCCAGCACCCCTGAATGGATACCTGCCCGTCAGAGTCACGGAGGCGGCCCGGTGGTTCTCGTGGTCGTTCCCGGCGTGCGCGCGCACGCCTGTCGTGGTCGTTCCCGGCGCGAGGCGGCAGGTCGGTGTGACCCGACACCGCCGGGGCATCCCGTCAGGGTGAGCAGACACACCCGCCGGGGTCGAACCGACAGCAGTCAAACCGACGGCAGTCGGGCTGACGGCAGTCGGGCTGACGGCAGTCGGGCTGACGGCAGTCGAACTGACCGGATGAGCGGGAATCGTCCGGCCGGGGGCCGCCGAGAGGACGACCGCACGCAGCCCGACCTCGACGACACGACCGCTGACGCGGTTGGCAAGCTCAGCGAGGCGCTGGAGTGGGTTGAACGGGCCCGCGGGGCGCTCTACGAATTCCATCAACTCTCCGGACGGGCCGATCTGATCCTCGCGGAGGCGATTAGCGGTCTGGAAGACGCCGGCCACCCCCAGCTGGCCGCCTATGTGCGCCGGGAGCTGCACGGACGCAACGTCCTCGACGGGCGGTGGACCTTCCAGATCATCGAGGAGTACGACGACATCTACTACCGCCCCTTCGTTGCCGTGGACGAACAGGTCCGGCTGCGGCTCACCGGTGGGAGGCGCCACGTCCACGAGGCTCGCATGAAGGCTCAGGAGCGGGCCCGCGCCGGTCGGGACCTGTGGGGCCCGGGCGCCTGACCTACGGTCCACCGAGCGTCCACATCAGGACGACCGGTGGACCGCGGCTCCGGGCCTGAAGGCAACCTGCCGGTGAGTTCAGGCATTCCGATGATCACAGATAGTCAGATGATCACGGCTTCAGAGCTCACGCCGACGGAGATCGCACCGCCGGCGGGCTCAGGCGTCCCGACGCTTGGCCAGGACGAGCCCGATGGCGAACAGGCCGAGGCAGATCGCGGCGAAGTACACCAGGGAGCCCCAGGGGCCGAAGGGCATCCCCTTCACCACGGGCGGCCCGTCGGAATGCTCCACCTGCCCGGCGACGATGAAGTTATCGCCGTTGACAAACGGCAGCCAGTGCTGGATGTGGCGACCGACCCGGGGGATCGCCGGCAACAGGCTCTCCGCCAGGAACAGGTAGACGAGCATGATCACGATCGCGCCCGCCGACTGCCGGATGATCAGACCCAGAGCCAAGGCAAAGATCGCCGCGAACAGGTAGACCAGACCGACACCGAAGACGTTGCGGTACTCCTGCGCCGTGTCCAGGGCCAGGGGGGCATCCGGCCTGATCAGCTTGGCGACGCCCCAGGAAGCGAAGGCGGTGAGCTCGCCGACGGTCCCCGCGAGCAGGGCGACGACGACGGCCTTCGCGAGCAGTGCCGGCGTCCGGGTGGGCACCGCGAGGAACGTGGACCGGATCGTGCTGAAGCGGTACTCGGTGGTGACCGCCAGCGCGGCCATCACCATCATCACCACGAGGCCGAAGTTGTAGGCGAACTGGGTGACGTTCGGGGTGAGGTCGGCGAGGTCGTTATCGCTGGTCGCCGCCGCGAAGATCGAGGTCAGCCCCACGGTGAGCGCGGTCGCCAGGATCATGCACCACCACGGTGAGCGGGTCGAGAACAGCTTGATCCGCTCGACGGTGAGCAGTGTCATCGTCCAGTCCCTCCTCGTGCCGCCTCGGCCGAGGCCGACGAACCGCCCCCGACACCCACGCCACCGGCATCCACGCCACCGTCAACCGACTGGCGGGGTGTCCCGGCCAGTGGACCGGCGGCAGTTCCCGCCGGCACGGGCCCCGGCGGAGCACCTGTCGCCGACCGGCTGTCGCCAGGCCCCGGCGTCCCGGCGTGGTACTCCACCTCGCCGCCGGTCAGTTGGATGAACGCCTGCTCCAACGAGCCGCGCTGCGCCGCCAGCTCGTGCAGGACGAGCCCGATCCGACCGGCCAGCTCGCCGACCTGCTCGGTGCTGCTGTTCGACACGAGGAACGCCGCCGGACCACCGTCGCCGGCGGCGACGTCTCGAACCGCGAGGCCCTGACCGGTCAGCACGCCACGCAGCCGCTCCATCTCCGGCCCGCGGACCCGGACCGCCGACTCGGACGCCATGTCGATGAACGCATGGGTACTGGTCTGGGCGATCAGCCGCCCGCGACCGATGACGACGAGCTCCTGGGCGGTCAGCGCCATCTCGGACAGCAGATGACTAGAGACGAAGATCGTCCGCCCCTCGTCCGCAAGTCGATGCATGAACTGACGAATCCAGAGGATTCCTTCCGGGTCCAGCCCATTCACGGGCTCGTCGAAGAGAAGGACCTGCGGGTCACCCAGCAGGGCCGTCGCGATCCCGAGACGCTGTGCCATCCCGAGCGAGAAGCCACCCGCCCGCTTGCCGGCGACCGAGGTGAGCCCGACGATCTCCAGGACCTCGTCGACCCGCTTCCCGGGAATTCGGTTCGCCGCGGCCATCCACCGCAGGTGCGAGCGGGCGGAGCGGTTGGGATGCACCCATTTCGCTTCCAGCAGCGCTCCGACCTGGCGGAGTGGTTCCTTCAGCTCGGCATATCGCTTACCGTCGATACGGACCTGGCCTGCGCTCGGATTGTCGAGCCCCAGGATCATCCGCATTGTAGTGGACTTTCCCGCACCATTCGGCCCCAGGAAACCGGTCACCTTGCCTGGCTGCACCGTGAAGGACAGGTCGTTGACGGCGACCGTACGTCCGTACCGCTTGGTGAGCCCTTGCGCCTCGATCATTCCCCTCCTTTCCGTGGAACATCACTATGTCGGGATGACGGACCGGACCCGGGCTGCTGCCCGCTCGGTAGGACCCGCCGACGGCAGGACCCGCCGACGGCAGGTAGGTAGGTAGGTAGGTAGGTAGTTGCACCGACCGGCCGCGCCTCCCCCGGTTGGCATCATCGTCGCGGAGTACCCACCATCGAGCCAGCCGCTATCGGCCAGCGGAGTGTCATCCTGCCGACAGGAAACAGGCCGTGAACCCGCAGCAGACTTTCCAGCACCGCGCCGAAATGCACGGTGACGTCACGCTCACCGTCGGTCCAGGCCCGCGGCTTGCCCGAGGCGACGTTCAGTATGCTAACCGATCGCCCAGGGCGGACCGTCGGCGATGGACCGGCTACCAGCCGAGGTGGCACCCGCTCGGCTCGCCGGCGGATCAGCCGGATCAGCCGGATCAGCCGACGATGACCGGCGCCAGCCGGGCCCACTGCTCGCGCGGGAGCCGGGTGGGAGTGGAGGTCAGCACCTGGATGGCCACGTGATCGGCACCGGCCTCATGGTGCTCGGCGACCCTGGCTAGCACGGAGTCCACATCGCCCCAGGCCACCACGGCATCGACGAGGCGCTGCGAGCCGGCACCCGTCAGATCGTCCTCGGTGAAGCCGAGACGGCGCAGGTTGTTCACGTAGTTCGGCAGCTTCAGGTAGAACGCGAGGGTGTCGTGCGCGACCGCCCGGGCCTGAGCCGGATCGGTGTCGAGGATGACCATCTGCTCGGGCGCGAGTAGTGCGTCCGGGCCAAGCAGCTCCCGGGCGCGCCGGGTGTGCTCGGGGGTGGTGAGGTAGGGCAGGGCACCCGCGGTGCGCTGCGCGGCGATCCCCAGCACGCGGGGACCGAGAGCGGCCAGCGCCCGGCCGGCCCGCGGGACGCCCAGCTCGTCGAGGGTGTCGAGATAGTCGACGAGGACGTCAACGGGACGCTCGTAGCGACGGTCGATCCTCTTCTCTACCAGCTCCTTGTGGCCGGCACCGAGCCCGAGCAGGATCCGGTCGGGGTGCGCCTTCGCCAGCATGGCGTAATGATCGGCGACGACGTCCGCCGGTTCGGTCCAGATGTTGAGGATGCTGGTACCGACCACCAACCGATCCGTGTTGTCCAGGATCGCGGCCGCGAGCTCAAGATCGCCACTGGCCGCGCCGATCCATACCGTCGGGACGCCGAGGGCCTCCACCTCGGCCGCGATCTCCGCCCGGGCCGGGACATCCTTCGGCCACTGCCGCTCGGTTGCCCACAACCCGATCCTGCCGACCTCTGCTACCACGACGAGCCCCTTCCGCGCAGGGAACTGCCACTGTCCGTGCCATTACCCCATCACGTCTGCTACCCCGTACGCACGCCCGGCATGTCGGCCGGTTCGTTGAATCTGTGGATCGGTAGTTCAGTGGATGGGCGGATCAGGGGATACAGGGGATTCAGGAACCGGAATGATCACGCGGACAGAGGGAGGTCGGGCACCGCGGTGGTCTGCGACACGGCGGCCTGCGGCCGCAGCTCGTCGAGGGACAGCTGGTGAACCGGCGGCCCGTCCAACACGATCCGAGAGGTCACGGTGAGATCGGCGGCCACATGCAGCAGCTCCCCGCTCTCCATCAACCGCCACCGAGGGTCCTCGTCCATCCGCTCGCTCTCGACCACGACCGCGGGCTTGGTGAGCAGGTCGAGAGAGCGGACCCGGATCTCGCTGAACGGACTCGCGTGATCAAGGTGGCGTTCGTTGCGCCCACCCGGGCCACGCCGAAGGACGTACAGGCCATTGGTGTCCGGATACCGCAGAGCCCAGAGGTCCCGCTCCGTGATGAGAATCATGTTGATGGAGTACAGCGGCAGGTTCTCGGCGGCCCAACGAGCGGCGGATGCGATTCCCTCGCCGACGTCCCCGTCACAGGCGTCGATCTCGCGGGTGACGAGGGCGAAGAAGCGTTCCGAGTCGGTGTCACCGAGGACCGGGAGACCGCCCGTGCCGAGCTCGGCGTCCAGCTTGTCCAGCCCCTCGATCACGCCGTTGTGCGCGAAGATCCGCCCGTTTCGAACGAACGGATGGGTGTTGTCCTCGCAGGCCCGGCCGGTGGAGGCGTGCCGGACATGCGCGACGAACGTCGAGGAGGTGACGTGCTGCGGCTCCTGGGCGAATGCCGTGTCGGCCCGGTTCCGAATGGCCTGTTTGACCACCCACGCGGTGCCATCGGCGTCGAATCCGCCGAGACCAGCCCCCTCCGGGGTCCGCAACGTCGCCGCCCGGGGACTGTCCGGCGCATCCAACAGCCAGAAAGTCGCCTGCACCCTCGTCGGCCCGCTGCTCATCGCGAACAGATGACACATCTACGCCCTCCCTCGCCGATCTCAACGGCTCCGGTACTGTGCCGGCCAGGACGCTACTGGTTCCCGCGTCCCAGACGCGGGTCCACCGAGCGGTGGCCGGGTCGATTCCCCGAAGCGAAAGGGGCAACGTTACCCCCGCCCCGGCGCCCGCGACATGCCGACGAATCTGCACGCGAATCCGCTTTCGTCAACCCGTCAAGGGCCTGCTGGCGCATCGGTCCCGCCGTGAGGGCTGCCGTGAGGGCTGCCGTGAGGGCTGCCGAGCAGAGGTCGCACGGCACCCGGACCCCGTCCGGGCACTGGCCGGGTGCCCGCCGGGACGCTGCATGGTGCCGACGGGCAAGGCGGTGTTCCCCGCGCCCCGCCGGCCCCGCCGTGATCAACCTTCCGAGTCGTCACCCGACAACCGCCTGGGACCACTAACGGTGACACATCCGGATCGAAGCGACCATTGCATCCCGTTTTTTCCGTAAATTTGCATCACATCACGTGATCAGAAGGGCTGTCAGACCGCACGATGATCAACCCTTACCTGACCGTCGGATCCTGCTCGGGCGACAACCGCAACCGTGTCCGGCCACCCGTACGACCGCCGCCCCGGGCACCGACCGGGATGCCCGTACCAATTCGTTACCTTAAGTTTCCCTCGATCCCCCCGGAACCGCGGGACCATGAAGACGTCACTCCCCCTCCCTGGAGTAACGTATTTACGCTATTAGTCTTACTCTCCCGTTACGGCACGGCAGAATCGGGGACACGTGGCGGAGTCATTGGGATCTTTCCAGGCGCTGTGCATTCTCTTCTTCTGCGAGCAGTACCCGCCCGTCGTCTGGGACGGCGCGGGCACCTACACCGCGGCGCTGGCCACGGCACTCGCGAAGCTCGGCCACGACGTCCACGTCCTGTGCGCCCAAGGGCGTCATGTCGTCGACTCGGTGGAGGACGGGGTGCACGTCCACCGGCGCCCGTTACTACGGGTGCCGGTCAGCCGCGGGCTGGGAAAGCTCGGCGCCCAACTCCGGGGACCCCTGTACCCGCGTGACTCGCTGGCGCTGCGGGCCAGCCTCCCGCTGTCCTATAGCTTGTGGATGCGTCAACTCGGACTCAGACCAGACGTGATCGAGACCCAGGACGGGGAAACCCGCGGCCTGATCCAGGCCATACGTCGCTCCACGCCGCTCGCCATCCACCTCCACTGCCCGACCATGCTCACGGTCAGGCTTTCCGGCCAGCCGGTCGGGTTGAAGGGCCTGGTCGCCGACCGGCTGGACCGGACATCGGCGAGCCTGGCCGCCGTGGTCACCTCACCGTCGCAGCTGCTCGTCGACACGCTGCGGGAGCAAGGCTGGTTGGGTGACCGTGAGGTGGAGGTGATTCCCAATCCGTTCGACGCCGAGCCGTGGCTCGACATACCCGACGTCGCCGACACCACGCCGACAGTCGCCGTCGTGGGTCGACTCGAGGCCTACAAGGGCGTGGACGTGCTGCTCGACGCGTCGGCCCGCCTTCGTGGCGCGGGGGTGGCGCACCGGCTGGTGCTCGCGGGACGCTCGGCGGGTGAGATCAACGGGGTGCCCTCGGGCGAGTGGCTGGCCCGCCGGGCCCGCCAGCTTGAGCTGGACGTCGAGTTCACCGGGCACCTGTCCGGTTCTCAGATCCGCGACGTCTACCGGCGGGCCCGTGTCGTCGCCGTGCCGAGCCGCTTCGAGAGCTTCTCGATCGCGGCCGTCGAGGCGATGGCGGCCGGCCGGCCGGTGGTGACCACGACCCGGGCCGGAGTCGCGCCCTTCGTCGAGCGGTGGGAGGCCGGATCCTCGGTACCGGCCGGCGATCCGGTGGCGCTGGCGGATGCGCTGGCGCCGTTCCTGCTTGACCCCGCGCGGGCGAGCGCGTTCGGGGCACGGGGGCGCCTCGGCGTGGTCGAGATCGAGCCCTCGGCCATCGCTCGCCGCAAGGTCGAGGCGTACCAGCGCGGCATCGCCCACTTCGACACCCGCAACCGGCAGCAACACCCCCGGCCGAGCCACGCGGCCGCCGATTTATACCCCGACCTGTCCCGGGAACGGCGCCGCCACCGGCACTGGCCCGCAGCCCGGCCCTGAGGTGGCACCCGGCCCTGAGGTGGCGCTCGCAGGCTGACTACCGGCTGCCCCGTACCTGGTGACCGGCCCGCCACGGCCGCTCGAAGTCGAGGTGCCGCAGCGCCCCCGCGGCGACGTAGACCTCGTACGGACTCCCCAGGGTCGCGAGCAGGGAGCCGGTCACCGGGGTGGCGGCGTCGGACGCCGCGTCGTCCTCCCCCACCTGGGTGGCGTGCTCCGCGAGGGCCCTGCGCTGCCGCGCCCGGAAACCGCGGGCGTCCACGAGCAGCGGGCGGCGTTCCCGCAACCGGCGGACCGGCTGGACGAACAGACGCTCAGCCGACCAGCCCGCCGTCCCGTAACCCAAGGTCCAGGGCCAGTGCGTCCAGAACCAGACGGTGTATTCGAGCACCTGGCCGCGATAACCGGTGGTGGCGACCGCTCGGCGCACCGCCTCGTTGGTCGCGTCGTGGTCCGGGTGCCCCTCGCACGAGGTCGGCGCCAAGATCTGCTCGGGCGCGAGGGTCTCGATGAGCTCGGTGAGCCGCGCGGCGATGGCGTCGATCCGGTCGGAGAGCTCGGCGTCGGGGAAACCAAGAAAGCGCACGTCGGACTCGTCAACGTCCAGCAGGGTGCAGGCCCGGCGAGTCTCCGCCTTGCGCACCTCGATCAACTCCGCTGGCGGGAGCGTCACCGGCTCCGCGCGGGAGCCGTCGCTGACAATCACCACCGTGACCGGGGTGCCGGCGGCCCGCTTACGCATGATGGCCACCGCGCAGCCCAGCGTCTCGTCGTCGGGGTGTGGTGCGACGACGAGACACGACCTCGTCGTCATGGACGAGGTGATGTCGATGCCTCGCCGGGTCCAGGCCCGGCGCCACAGCGACCGCGCCGGCACCATCACCCGGTCGCGCACCGTCTCCGGATCACCCGGGATCACCCGCCGGACCACCTTCGCCACGTTCATCCCGTCGACCTCCCGTATGGCGGCGAACACCGGCCAGCGGACGCGATCCGAGATCGACGCCGTGGCCGCGCTCACTGTAGCGACCGCCACCGACATTCCGCCCTCGGGTGGTGTTCCCGCAGGTCCTCGCCATGTTCGTTCACGAGACGCCGATGGGCGCAGGGCAGTTCTTCGCCGGGTTCGGCCCCAGCAGACATGGCGAAAAGACCTGGTCAGACCCCGTCTGACACACGTCTCCCAGAGTGGAGCGGGCGACGGGAATCGAACCCGCGTTGCAAGCTTGGGAAGCTCGTGTTCTGCCTCTGAACTACGCCCGCGTAGCGCATTCGCATCGTACCGGACGGACCGGGTCGGGTGGGGCCCCGGGCTGTCCGGCGCGTCCGGCGCGTCCGGCGCGTCCGGAGTCAGCCGTCGATGCTGTTGACGGAACCGCTAGGGCCGGTAGGACCGATACGGCCGCCGGTCCCGGGCAGGCGCAGGAAGCGCAGCGGCTCCCGGCCCGAGGGCTGCTTCGGCCGTTCCAGGACGGGCGTCGGCGGGACCTCCATGCTGACCGGCTGGCCGGGAACCACCCGGACGGTCTTGCCGTGGTGCAGCAACGTCATCGCCGGCCCCGCGGGGACGGTGTAGACGGCCGTCGAGTCGGAGACCTCCACCCGCAGGTGCCGCCCGCGGACACAGAGCCCGAAGGCCAGCCTGGTCAGTCCCTCGGGCAACCGCGGCGCGAACGAGATCACCTCACCGCCGTCACGCAGCCCACCGAAGCCCTCGACGAGGGCGATCCAGCTTCCCGCGAGGGAGGCCATGTGCAGCCCATCTCCGGTGTTGTGCTCGATGTCATGCAGATCCATCAGGGCGGCTTCGCGCAGGTAGTCATGGGCGAGCGACAGGTGCCCACACTCAGCGGCCAGCACCGCCTGGGAGCATGCCGACAGTGACGAGTCCCGAACCGTCAGAGCTTCGTAGTAGGCGAAGTTGCGGATCTTCTCGTCCATCGTGAAGGCGTCACCCCGGCGCTGCATCGCCAGGACCAGGTCCGCCTGCTTGATGACCTGCTTGCGGTAGAGGTCGAAGTACGGGAAGTGCAGCAGCAGAGGGTACTGCTCGGGCGCGGTGTTCGCGAAGTCCCAGACCTGGTGTTCGGTGAATCCCTCGGACTGCGGATGGACGCCGAGATGGGGGTCGTAGGGGATGAACATGTTCTCGGCCGCGTCCCGCCAGGACGCCGTGACCTCGGCGTCCACGCCCAGCTCGGCGGCCCGGTCGGGATGGCGGCGGGCGGCGTCCGCCGCGGCCACGAGGTTCCGCTGCGCCATCAGGTTCGTGTAGACGTTGTTGTCGGCGATGGCCGAGTACTCGTCCGGGCCCGTGACACCGTCGATCCGGAAGCGGCCGTCGAGGTCGTGATGTCCCAGCGACCGCCACAGCCGGGCGGTCTCGATCAGGATCTCCAGCCCCACCGTGCGCTCGAACCGCTCGTCCCCGGTGATGGTGACGTAGCGGGCGACCGCGTCGGCGATGTCGGCGTTGACGTGGAAGGCGGCCGTCCCGGCTGGCCAGTATCCGGAGCACTCCTCTCCGTGGATGGTGCGCCAGGGGAAGACGGCGCCCTTCAGATTGAGCAGATCGGCTCGTTCCCTGGCCAGCGGCAGAGTCGCGTACCGCCAGCGCAGCGCGTCGGCGGCCGCGTCGGGCGCGGTGTACGTCAGGACGGGGAGCACGTACGACTCGGAGTCCCAGAAGGCGTGCCCGTCGTAGCCGGGGCCGGTCAGGCCCTTGGCCGGGATCGCCCGCCGCTCGGCCCGCGATCCGGCCTGCAGGACGTGGAACAGCGCGAAGCGAACGGCCTGCTGCACCTCCGGATCGCCGTCGACCTCGACGTCGGCCCGCTTCCAGAAGGCATCCAGGTACTGCCGCTGCTCGGCGACGAGACCGGGCCACCCGGTCTGCCGCGCTGCGACCAGCGCCGCGGCCGCTTGGTCTCTGAGGGCCGGCAGGGACCGTTGCTCCGACCAGCCGTAGGCGATGAACTTGACCATCCGCAGCTTCTCGCCCGGGGCGAGTACCGCCGTGGCCGTCACCCGGCCGGCGTCCGGCTCGCTCTCCGAGGAGACACCCAGCGAGTCCGGCCCGGCAAACTCGTGGTCCATGGCCGCGGCGACACGGATCTCGCTGCGGTGGGTGATGTGGACGAGCTCAACCATCGTGCCGCTCGCCCGATGGCGCTCGGATCGCAGCGGCGACTCCAGCGCGGACGCGGCCCGCGGGTCACCGTGCCAGGCCGGCAGCTGCTCGTTGGCCACCAGCTCCGACTGGATGACGACCCGCGCCGGGTCGCCCACCGGCTCGATCTCGTAGTACACGGCCGCGATGGAACGCTGCGAGAACGACACCAGCCGCTCGGAGTGCACCCGGATAGTCTGCCCCGCCGGCGAGACCCATTCCACGTCCCGCCGGAGCACGCCCTCCCGGAAGTCGATCGCCCGCTGATGCGACCGCAGATCGCCATAGCGGATGTCAAACGGCTCGTCGTCGACAAGTAGACGGATCACCTTGCCGTTGGTGACGTTGATGACCGTCTGGCCGGACTCTGGATATCCGTAGCCGGCCTCGGCATAGGGCAGGGGCCGCAGCTCGTGGACCGAGTTCAGGTAGGTGCCCGGCAGGCCGTGCGGATCGCCCTCGTCGAGGTTTCCCCGGAGCCCGATATGGCCGTTGGACAGGGCGAACAATGACTCGGAGCGGCCCAGATCGGAGATGTCGAGACCGGACTCCTGGATGGACCACGACTCGATCAGATAGGACGCTTTGTCGATCATTCGGGGCCGGGCCCGGAGCCGTGGCCGAGCAGGTCCGCCAGGTCGTTCACCACGATGTCGGCCCCGTGGGCGCGCAACGCGGCGGCGTGCCCCACCCGGTCGATCCCCACGACCCAGCCGAACCCGCCGGCCCGCCCCGCCTCGACGCCGGCCAGGGCGTCCTCGAACACCGCCGCCCGCCGCGGCGGCACCCCGAGCAGCCGGGCGCCGGCGAGGAAGGTGTCGGGCGCGGGCTTTCCGGCGAGGTGGTCACGGGCGGCAACGAGGCCGTCCACCGCTCCGTCAACGAGGGCGTCAAGCCCAGTCGCCTTCAACACCTCGGCGCAGTTGGCGCTGGAGGAGACGACCACGCGGGGGATCCCCCGCGTGGCCAGTTCCCGCAGATACGTCACCGAGCCGGGATAGATGTCCACGCTGTCCCTCCGAATCCGTTCCAGCAGGAGGAAGTTCTTCCGGTTGGACAGCCCATGCACGGTGAGCGCGGACGGCGGGTCGTCCGGTGTTCCGTCGGGAAGCCTGATGTGACGGGCGTCGAGAAAGGCTCGCACACCGTCGATCCTGGGCCGGCCGTCAACGTACTCGACATAGTCATGCTCGAGGTCGAAGGGGACGAACGGCTCTCCCGACCGCTTGGCCCAGTTCTCCAGGAAATCGTCGAACGTCTCTTTCCACGCGGCCGCGTGGATCGTCGCGGTGTTCGTCAGCACGCCATCCAGGTCGAACAGACATGCCTCGATGTGATCGGGTAGCCCGAGCATCCGTCCCGCCTGTCCCTTCCGCCCCAGCCTTCCCCGGGGGCACCCGTCCGACCGGGTATTCATCGACCGGCCACGTGCCTCCTACCCGGGTCACGCTCCGTCTCACTCTTCCACGCGGCCCCATCCTCCTCCGGGTGGACGGTGAAGATCGACCGCTCATGCTCTAACGTCCGGGACGTGCTGTTGTCCGACCGGGACATCCGGACCGAGATCGCCACGGGCCGGATCCGTCTCGACCCCCACGACCCTGGCCTCATCCAGCCGTCCAGCATCGATCTACGGCTGGACCGCTGGTTCCGGGTCTTCGCCAACCACCGGTACAGCCACATTGATCCCTCTCTTGAGCAGGAGGATCTCACCGAGCTCATCGCCCCGGAGGGCGACGAGCCGTTCGTCCTGCATCCGGGCGAGTTCGTCCTCGGCTCGACGCTGGAGATCGTCACCCTGCCCGACGATCTCGCCGGCCGGCTGGAAGGGAAGTCGAGTCTCGGCCGGCTCGGGCTGCTCACGCACTCGACGGCGGGCTTCATCGACCCCGGCTTCTCCGGGCACGTCACGCTGGAACTGTCGAACGTGGCGACGCTGCCGATCAAACTCTGGCCCGGCATGAAGATCGGCCAGCTCTGCCTGTTCCGGCTGTCCTCGCCGGCCGAGCACTCGTACGGCTCGACCATCTACGGTTCGCGCTACCAGGGTCAGCGCGGCCCGACCCCGTCGAGGGCCTACCGGGACTTCACCCGCGCACCGGTCCCGAACGGGGAGATCCCCCCAGGCTGACTTCCTTGTCTTTCAGCTTCCTCGCCTTTCCAGAGGGTTTTATGTCCGATTTATCCCTCTGGAAAGGCAGGGACGCAATTTAGCCGACAGGCTCGGCGGACGCCTCGGTCGGAGCCGCTGGCGCCGACGGCGCCAGCGAACGGGCCAGGAGCTGGGAGACGTCGAGTACCTCGACACCGTCCTTCGCCTCGCCGCTCAGCTTCTTCTCGGTGACGGCATCGGTGAGCATCACGATGCAGAACGGGCAGGCGGTGGACACGACGTCCGGGTCGAGGCCGAGGGCCTCCTCCATCCGGTCCACGTTGACCCGCTTACCGATCTTCTCCTCCATCCACATCCGCGCGCCGCCGGCACCGCAGCAGAAGCCGCGGTCCTTGCAGCGGTGCATCTCCTGGCCCCGGATGCCCGGAATCGCCGCCAGGATCTCCCGCGGCGGGGTGTAGACCTTGTTGTGCCGCCCGAGGAAGCAGGGGTCGTGGTAGGTGACCGACGACTCCACCCGGGTCACCGGTACCAGCTTGCGCTCCTCGACCAGTTTGCCGAGCAGCTGGGTGTGGTGGACGACCTCGTACTGACCGCCGAGGGCCGAGTATTCCCGGGCGAGGCTGTTGAAGCAGTGCGGGCAGGTGGCAACGATCTTCTTGACGCCCGTGGCGTTCAGCAGCTCGATGTTCGCCTTGGCCATCTCCTGGTACAGGTACTCGTTGCCGAGCCGGCGCGCCGGGTCCCCGGTGCAGGACTCGTTCGTACCGAGGATCGCGAACTCGACCCCGGCAGTGTGCAGGAGCTCCGCGAAGGCCCGCGCGACCTTTTTGGCGCGGTCCTCGATCGCCCCGGCGCAGCCGACCCAGTACAGGTACTCGACGTCGTCGGGGATCTGCTCACCGTCGCCGAGGACACGCACCTCGAAGGGCAGGCCCTCGGTCCACTCGGTGCGGGTCCGCGGCGAGACGCCCCACGGGTTGCCGTTGTTCTCAAGGTTGCGCAGCATGACGCCGGCCTCGGACGGGAACGCCGACTCGATCATCACCTGGTAGCGACGCATGTCGACGATGTGGTCGACATGCTCGATGTCCACCGGACACTGTTCGACGCACGCGCCGCAGTTGGTGCACGACCACAGGACGTCGGGATCGATGACCCCGCCCTCCTCCTCGGTGCCGACCAGCGGCCGGTCGACCTGCGGCTGACCGGGCTGCGGCACCCGGCCGAAGCCGGACTCGGGCACGTGGTGCACGGTGTGGGAGGCGGAGGCGTCCTCGGCGATCCCGGTGACCGCCTTCGGCGCCTCCTCACCCTCCGCCGCGCCTTCGGTGGACAGCAGGTAGGGCGCCTTGGCGAAGAGGTGGTCACGCAGATCCATGATCAACAACTTCGGCGACAGCGGCTTGCCTGTGTTCCACGCCGGGCACTGGCTCTGGCACCGCCCGCACTCGGTGCAGGTGGCGAAGTCGAGCATGGCCTTCCAGGAGAAGTCCTCGACCTTGCCGACGCCGACGACCGGCTCGTCCTCCTCCATCAGCTTCTCGATGTCGGGAGTGGTGGCCAGCGGGCCGAGGGCCACCGGCTGGCGCTTGAGCACGACGTTGATCGGGGCCAGGCCGATGTGCAGGTGCTTCGAGTAGACCACCAGCACCGAGAAGCCCATGATCACCGCGATGTTGAGCAGCAGGAAGGCCGTCTCGATGCCCTCGTTCACATCGTGGGAGAGACCGGAGAAGATGCGGCTCACAGCGTAGGACGCGAAGGCCCACTTCGTCTGGCCCTGCGGGAGGTTGCCGGTGTTGTACTGGGCACCACGGTAGAGCAGCAGCGTCACGATAACGGCGGTGATCAGGCCGAGGATGACCCAGGCCGGCCCGGTGTGCGAGCCGTAGAATCGCGACTTGCGCTCCAGCCGCGCCGGGGCGTTCTTCAACCGGATGATCGTGAAGGCGACCAGGCCGGCGAGGACCGCCACGGCGAAGAAGTCCTCGAGGAAGCCGATGGCCGCCCAGTGCCCGAATCCCGGGATGTGGAAGTCGTCGTCGAACAGGCCGCCGTAGGCCTCGATGACGGTCAGCAGCAGGATCGTGAAGCCCCAGAAGGTGAAGAAGTGGGCCGCCCCGGGCACCGACCACTTCAGCAGCTTGCGCTGCCCCCCGACCTCGCTGATCTCCGTCCAGACGCGGGTCGGCAGGTCGTCGAGCCGGCCCTCGGCCGGCTGGCCGGACCCGATCAGCCGGAACAGCCAGAAAACCCGACGCCCGGCAACCGCGAGAGCAATCAGCGTGATCGCTCCACCGATCGCAATTCTCACAGCATCCTCCATCTGGCACCCACTATCGCGGGCGAGCCTGCTCGTACCGACCAGCAACGTATGGGACGAGTGGCTCACGCCACCCGGACAAGTGGCCCGCGCCACCGTATGGGCGGGTCCGGTCCCAACCTCCCGGCCAACCCGTCTGTCCGGGTCCCCACCCCGGACGTAGGGGCACTATGAGGCCGACAGCGAACCCGCTCACCGTCGACCCTGCCACGACGTGGTCCGAGCGGCCCGATATAGGGGGTCCGAAGGCCCGATCGTCCGCGCGAGGTGCACGGGACTGCTACGTTCAGCGGCAGATGCCCAACCGACACGCAACGCCTCGCACCGTCACGACTACCACGGCGCCCCGGATCCCGCCATCCCGGAACGTCGCTCCCCCGCCGGGAGCCTCCCGGGCCGACGAGGTCAACCCTTGTGCCGGCAGGTGCTTCGACGCACCATAAGGACAGCCTTCGCCCACGGTGACCGGGCGATCGTGTGTCCCGCGGTGCTCGCCACCTTCACGTTGTGCCTGGGCCCGGTGCCAGCGCTGCCGCGACGACGCCCGGCGTGCTCCGGCGGACGGGCCCTACCGACGTTGACGACCCCGCGAACGACAACTCCGCGAACGACAACTCCGCGAACGACGACCCTGCGAACATGGTGGGCACGATGGCGACGATCACCCGGCCGACGATGACCCGAGTCGGCCGCCCTGGACACTCCCTGCAGACGGAGTACCTCCGGGCCAGGGAAAACCAGGCACTCGTGCGGCGGGACAAGCTGAGCCGCGAGGTACCCCGCACCGCGGTGCGCTCGGCCCTGGTAGGACTCGCTCTCGCCCTCGTCATCGGCTTCGGCCTAGGGCTGCCCACGGTCGCGGTCGTCGTGTTCCTGCTGGTCTTCATCGCCTGGCCGGCCGGGATCGTGATCGCCTCGTTCGGGACCGCCCCCGACGTCGAGTCGCTGCGCGAGGGGGCCGAGGCGGAGCGCAGGACCGCGCGCGCCATCGCCCGGCTGCGCCGCCAAGGGTACGTCATCCTGCACGACCGGGCCGTCCCCTACTCCGAGGCGACCATCGGTCACCTCCTGGTCGGGCCCGGCGGGGTGATGGTGCTCAGCAGCGACAACAACAAGGGCACCGTGCGGTACAAGAAGGGTGGGGCGACCTGTGACGGAGAGTCACTCAAACCCCCGATCGACCGCACCGCCTGGTTGGGTGGCGAGGTCCGCAACCAGATCCGCGCGGCACTGCCGATGCTTAAGATCCCGATAAGTCCGATCCTGGTGATGGTCGAGGCCAACGTCCTGTGGAGCGACGGCGCCCTCGACGGAGTGACGATCATCAGCATCAAGGACGTCGTCAACTACATCCGGCGCAAGCCCGGCCGACTCAACCCCGGTGAGGTCCAGCAGATCGTCGCCGCCACGGAACGGCTGTTTCCGGCCTACTCGGCCAACCGCCTCGCCGAACAGATCACCGTCGGTCGGGACCAGTGGCTGACCCTGATGGATGCGCTGCGCACGATCCGTGAGCGCGACGGGGACGCTTCCGAGATGCTCGACCGGCTCGCCCAGATCGAGTCCGACCTGGGCCGGCAGGCCGACCTCATCAACCGGACCGGAATGCCACTCGCGGTTCCCGGCCGGGCGGGCGCCGGCGAGGCCACGAGCGGCGGGCCGGACGGTCCGTCGGCTGCCGGCATGGGGCCGGTTCCCCGGCTCGGATCACGCGCGGGCGGACGGCCACGCCCGGGGGCCCGCCGCGGGCGCATCCTGGCCGCCGTCCGACCGCCCCGGGAGACGACGGACCCCGACGCCGGCCAGGCGCCCGGCGACGGTGCCGCGGGTGGCGACGATGCCGCGGGTGGCTCGGCCCCGCAGCCACCCGCCGGAAGCTGACGCTCTCCCGTTCCACCTCCCATTCCACGCCCTGCCGGCTCCTCCCGCCGGCTCCCCTTCCGGTCCCGCCCGGCGACGCTGGCGGGAATTTCCCGGCCACACATAAAGTTGAGCGTGTCAGGCTCACCTCTGTCGGGCTATGATGGGAGCCGTCATCATGAGTCAGAGCGACTCAATACACCGACCTGACTTAACGTTGGCGGAACCGAGGCTTCCCGGAGTGATCCTCAAGCCTCGGTTCACCGACAGGTTCCATCCCCACGAGGTCGGTGCGCCCGTCTGATCGGCGCCACCGACATGATCGAAAGGCACACAGACATGGCACGAGCGGTCGGTATCGACCTCGGCACCACGAACTCCGTCGTGAGCGTGCTCGAGGGCGGCGAACCCACGGTGATCGCCAACGCCGAGGGCTCCCGGACGACCCCGTCGGTCGTGGCTTTCGCGAAGAACGGCGAGGTCCTGGTCGGCGAGGTCGCCAAGCGTCAGGCGGTGACGAACGTCGAGCGCACCATCCGGTCGGTCAAACGCCACATGGGCACCGACTGGAAGATGAAGGTCGACGCGAAGGATCTCACGCCCCAGGAGATCAGCGCGTTCATCCTGCAGAAGCTGAAGCGGGACGCCGAGTCCTACCTCGGTGAGACGGTTACGGACGCGGTCATCACCGTCCCGGCGTACTTCGACGACGCCCAGCGTCAGGCCACCACCGAGGCGGGCACGATCGCCGGGCTCAACGTCCTGCGGATTGTCAACGAGCCGACCGCCGCGGCCCTCGCCTACGGGTTGGACAAGGGCGAGAAGGAGCAGACCATCCTGGTCTTCGACCTCGGTGGCGGCACCTTCGACGTCTCCCTGCTGGAGATCGGCGACGGTGTCGTCGAGGTGAAGTCCACCTCCGGTGACACCCACCTCGGTGGTGACGACTGGGATCAGCGCATCACCGACCACCTGATCAAGACCTTCAACGGCCAGCACGGGGTCGACCTCGGCAAGGACAAGATGGCCCTGCAGCGGCTGCGGGAGGCCGCCGAGAAGGCGAAGATCGAGCTTTCGCAGTCCACCCAGACCGCGATCAACCTGCCCTACATCACCGCGTCGGCCGAGGGTCCCCTGCACCTCGACGTCTCGCTGTCGCGCGCCGAGTTCCAGCGGATGACCTCCGACCTCATCGACCGCTGCAGGCACCCCTTCCAGCAGGCGGTGAAGGACGCGGGGATCAAGGTCAGCGACATTGACCACGTCGTCCTCGTCGGTGGTTCCACCCGGATGCCCGCCGTCGTCGAGCTGGTCCGCGAGCTGACCGGGGGCAAGGAGCCGAACAAGGGCGTCAACCCGGACGAGGTCGTCGCCGTCGGCGCCTCGCTGCAGGCCGGCGTGCTCAAGGGCGAAGTCAAGGACGTCCTGCTCCTCGACGTCACCCCGCTCTCGCTCGGCATCGAGACGAAGGGGGGGATCATGACCAAGCTCATCGAGCGCAACACCACGATCCCCACCAAGCGCTCGGAGATCTTCACCACCGCCGAGGACAGCCAGCCCTCCGTGCAGATCCAGGTCTTCCAGGGCGAGCGCGAGATGGCCGCCTACAACAAGAAGCTCGGCATGTTCGAGCTGACCGGCCTGCCGCCCGCCCCGCGGGGCATGCCCCAGATCGAGGTCACCTTCGACATCGACGCGAACGGCATCGTGCACGTGTCCGCGAAGGACCTGGGCACCGGCAAGGAGCAGTCGATGACCATCACCGGCGGCTCGGCGCTGCCGAAGGACGACATCGACCGCATGGTCCGCGACGCCGAGCAGTACGCCGAGGAGGACCGCAGGCGCCGGGAGGAGGCCGAGACCCGCAACAAGGCCGAGACGCTCGTCTACTCGACCGAGCGGTTCCTCGCCGAGAACGGCGAAAAGATCGACGCCGCGGTGAAGAGCGACGTGGAGGAGAAGCTCGGCACGCTGCGGGGCGCCGTCGCCGGCACCGACACGGCGGCGATCCGCGAGGCGGCCGACGCGCTGGCCGCGGCGAGCCAGGCGATGGGCCAGGCCATGTACGCGCAGGCCGCCCAGGAGGGCGCGGGTGCCTCCGGCGGCGCCGGAGCAGCCGACGACGACGTGGTCGACGCGGAGATCGTGGATGAGGAGGACAAGAAGTGACCTCAGGCCAGGCCGCGGACTGGTGGGGTTCGTCTCGGCCCGACGGCCGGGACGAGGCCGAAGAGCCCCCGGTGGTGGTGCGGGACCGGCGCCGGATCGATCCGGAGAGCGGCGAGGTCCGGCCGGAGGCGGCCGCGCCTCCCGGCCCGACGGCCACGGAGGTTCCACCCGCCGGAGTCCCGGCGGGTGAGGGTGACGGTGAGCTCGTGGCGTCGCTGCGCCAGCAGGTCACCGAGCGGACCGCGGACCTGCAGCGCCTGAAGGCCGAGTTCGACAACTACCGTCGGCGGGTCGAGCGAGACCGTCAGCAGATCGGCGAGCAGGCGACGGCGAAACTGCTGGCGAGTCTGCTGTCGACCCTCGACGACATCGGCCGGGCTCGTGACCACGGCGATCTGGAAGGCCCGTTCAAGGCGATCGCGGAGGCCCTGGAGGCGGCCCTGGAGGCGACCGGGCTGGAGCGCTACGGGGCGAAGGGCGACGAGTTCGACCCGTCGGTCCACGAGGCCCTGATGCACTCCTACCGGTCGGACGTGAGCGGGCCGACCTGCGTGGACGTCTTCCGGGCGGGTTACCTGCACGCGGGCAAGGTGTTGCGGCCCGCGCAGGTGTCGGTCGCGGAACCGTCGGGCGAGGTGGACGAGATCGTCGATCAGCCGGTCGAGGCGGAGGTCGTCGCCGGGGCCGGCGAGGTGCCGGGGAGCGGCCCGGGCCAGGCAGGCGGACCGCCGGATCGGCCGACATCGGTCCCCGATGACACGGGCAGTGTGCCCGGCCCGGACAACGGCGGGCCCACTGTCAGCGCCGGCTGAAAAGGGGAGCCAGGTCCGTCCGGCCGTCCGCGAGCCGGGGTCTGACGGACACGGCGGGCCACCGCCTCGCGCGGACGACATCATGAGGGAAGGAGGGGCGCCGTGAGTGTTCGCGACATGGTCGAGAAGGACTATTACGCCGCTCTCGGCGTTCCAAAGGACGCCTCGGCGACCGACATCAAGAAGGCGTACCGCGGGCTGGCCCGTGAGCTGCACCCCGACAAGAACCCGGGGGACGCCAAGGCCGAGGCGCGCTTCAAGGAGGTCTCCGAGGCCTACGACGTTCTCTCGGACGAGGGCCGTCGACGGGAGTACGACGAGGCCCGCGCGCTGTTCGCGGCCGGCGGTCGTCCCGGCGGCGGCTTCGGCGGGCCTGGCCGAGCCGGGGGTTACGGCGGGTTCGGCGCGCCCGGCACGGGCTACGGCAGCGGGCCGAACCTCAACCTCGACGACCTTCTCGGGGGGGCGAACGGCGGCCTCGGCGGCATCTTCGACAACCTGTTCCAGCGGTCGTCACCCGGACGCGGTCCGCGTCGGGGTGCCGACATCGAGGCCGAGGTCACGATCCCCTTCGAGAAGTCGCTGACCGGCCTGGAGGCGTCGGTCCGGCTTCCCGGGGCCGCGACCTGTACCACCTGCACCGGCAGCGGGGCGCGTCCCGGCACGACGCCGCGCACCTGCCCGACCTGCCGTGGGCTAGGTGTGGTCTCCCGCTCCCAGGGTGGCTTCGCGCTCTCCGAGCCCTGCCGCGACTGCCTGGGCAAGGGCACCCTGATCGACCATCCCTGCCCGGACTGCCGGGGCACCGGCCGGCGTGAGCGTGAGCAGCGCATCCGCATCCCAGCCGGGGTGAGCGACGGACAGCGGCTGCGGGTCCGGGGGCGTGGTATACCCGGCGAACGGGGCGGACCGGCCGGCGACCTCGAGGTGACGGTGCACGTGCTGCGCCATCCGGTGTTCGAGCGGGAGGGGAGCAACCTGGCGATTACTCTCCCCGTGACGATCACCGAGGCCGCGCTCGGCGCATCGATACGGGTGCCGACCCTGGACGGTGCTCCGCTCACGATGAAGGTGCCGGCGGGGACCTCCAGCGGTCGACGCCTGCGGGCCCGCGGGCGGGGTGTCCCCACAGCCGGAGGCGGGAACGGGGACCTCATCGTCACCCTCGAGGTGACGGTACCGAAGCCGAGTGATCTCTCGCCACGGGCACGTACGGCGTTGCTGGAGTTCGCCCAGGCCCATCCCGAGGACCCACGGGCGCCGTTGATGGAACGGATGGAGGCAGGCGGATGACCGGGCGGCCGAACCGCACATCCGACCCGCCGCCCGCCCGGCGTGGGCGAGCGACGGGAACAGGGCGAACAATGGGGGCAGGGCGAACAGGGGAACGGCAGCTCCAGCGGGGGCCGGCGGCGTCCCCCACCGAGGTTCGGCCGGACACCGAGGTTCGACCGGAGGGCTACTACCCCGCCGGCCCGCTGCCGGGTCCGGCCCACGACGAGGACGCACCGGTCTACGTCATCTCGATCGCCGCGCAGCTCGCCGGGATGCATCCCCAGACCCTGCGGTCCTACGACCGGCTCGGGCTGGTCACGCCTGGGCGCACGGCCGGGCGGGGGCGTCGTTACTCCGCCCGGGATGTGGCGTTGCTGCGCGAGGTGCAGCGACTGTCCCAGGAGGAAGGCGTCAACCTGGAGGGGGTCAAGCAGATCCTCCGGTTGAGCGCCCAGGTGATGGCGCTGCAGGCGCAGGTGCGTCAGCTCACCGAGGAGCTCGCCCGGTCCCGCGCCGACGCGGACCGCGCGGTGGCCGAGGCGCATGCCAGTCACCGGCGTGACCTCGTCCCGGTGGATCGCGGCGCGCTCGTGGTCTGGCGGCCGCTGCCCCGCCGCTGACCGGCCGGGGCGGAGCCGGCGAACGGATGCGGGAGGTTCATCGCGGCGCGCCCGCAGGGTTGAGTGGGAACGACTCAGGTATGCTGAGCGTTGAAAAAGCGACGGTGCACGCCATCCGACCATCTGGGATCCGCCATGAACGCTGAACGCCTCACCGCCCGGTCGCAGGAGGCACTCTCCGCAGCGATCAGTCGAGCCACCGCCGACGGGTCACCCCTCGTCGACCCCCTCCACCTGCTCAACGCCCTGCTCGAAGCGTCCGACGGGGTCGGCGCGGCACTGCTGGCGTCCGCGGGCACCTCGGTCGACACGGTGCGCTCCCGAGCCGAGGCCGCGGTGACGCGGCTGCCCCGCGCGACGGGCCTGAGCGTGTCCCCGCCGCAGCTGTCCCGCCAGCTCATCGCGGTGCTGAACAACGCCGAGCGGCAGGCCGGTCAGCTGGGTGACGAATACACTTCGGTCGAGCATCTGGTCGTGGCACTCGCCGAGGAGGGGGGCGAGGCCGGGCGGATCCTCACCTCCGCCGGCGCCACGCCCGACGCGCTGCGCGGCGCCTTCGAGAAGGTGCGCGGCGGCGCCCGGCGGGTGACCAGCCGGGACCCGGAGGGCTCCTACCGCGCGTTGGAGAAGTACTCCATCGACCTCACCGAGCGTGCGCAGCAGGGCAAGCTGGACCCGGTGATCGGCCGCGACGCCGAGATCCGCCGCGTCATCCAGGTGCTGTCGCGGCGGACGAAGAACAACCCGGTCCTCATCGGCGAGCCCGGGGTCGGCAAGACGGCCATCGTCGAAGGGCTCGCGCTGCGGGTCGTCGCGGGTGACGTGCCCGAGTCGCTGCGCGGCCGGCGCATCGTCTCGCTCGACCTCGGTTCGATGGTTGCCGGCTCCAAGCTGCGCGGCGAGTTCGAGGAGCGGCTGACCTCTGTCCTCAACGAGATCCGCGAGGCCGAGGGTCAGATCATCACCTTCATCGACGAGCTGCACACCGTCGTCGGCGCCGGTGCGGCGGAAGGAGCGATGGACGCCGGCAACATGCTCAAGCCGATGCTCGCCCGCGGCGAGCTGCGCATGATCGGCGCCACCACCCTGGAGGAGTACCGCACCCGGATCGAGAAGGACCCGGCGCTGGAGCGTCGCTTCCAGCCGGTCCTCGTCGGCGAGCCGACGGTCGAGGACACCATCGGCATCCTGCGCGGGCTCAAGGAACGCTACGAGGTGCACCACGGCGTGCGCATCACCGACACCGCGCTGGTCGCCGCGGCCACCCTGTCCGACCGCTACGTCACCGCGCGCTTCCTGCCGGACAAGGCGATCGACCTGGTCGACGAGGCCGCGTCCCGGCTCCGCATGGAGATCGACAGCCGGCCGGTGGCGATCGACGAACTCGAACGCGCCGTGCGCCGCCTGGAGATCGAGGACATGGCGCTGTCCAAGGAGAACGACGAGGCCTCCCGCGAGCGGCGGGGGCGCCTGCAGCGCGAGCTCGCCGACCGGCGTGAGGAGCTGTCGAGCCTGACGGCCCGCTGGCACCGGGAGAAGGATTCGATCTCCGAGGTTCAGAAGATCAAGGAGGAGCTGGAGAACGCGCGGCGCGCCGTGGAGCTCGCCGAGCGCGACCTCGACCTCGCCAAGGCCGGGGAGCTGCGGTACGGCACCATCCCGACGTTGGAGAAGCGGCTGTCGGCGGCAACCGACGCGCTGGCCGGCGCGGACTCCCCCGGTGGGGCGATGCTCAACGAGGAGGTCGGCCCGGACGACGTCGCCGAGGTCGTCGCCGCCTGGACCGGGATCCCGGCCGGTCGCCTCCTCGAAGGCGAGACGGCGAAGCTGCTGCGTATGGAGTCCGCGCTGCACGCGCGGGTCATCGGCCAGGACGACGCGGTGCGGGCCGTCTCCGACGCGGTCCGCCGGGCCAGGGCCGGGATCGCCGACCCGGACCGGCCGACCGGCTCCTTCCTCTTCCTCGGGCCCACCGGGGTCGGGAAGACCGAGCTCGCGAAGGCGCTCGCCGATTTCCTCTTCGACGACGAGCGGGCGATCGTGCGCATCGACATGAGCGAGTACGCCGAGAAGCACTCGGTGGCCCGTCTGATCGGCGCCCCACCCGGGTACGTCGGGTTCGAGTCCGGCGGTCAGCTCACCGAGGCGATCCGCCGCCGGCCATACAGTGTCATCCTGTTGGACGAGGTCGAGAAGGCCCATCCGGACGTCTTTGACGTCCTGCTGCAGGTTCTCGACGACGGGCGGCTCACCGACGGCCAGGGCCGCACGGTGGACTTCCGCAACACGATCCTCATCCTGACCTCGAACCTCGGGTCGCAGTTCATCGCGGACCCCACGCTCAGCCCGCAGGTGCGCCGCGAGTCGGTGATGGTCGCCGTGCGCGACGCCTTCAAGCCGGAGTTCCTCAACCGCCTCGACGACGTCCTCGTCTTCGACCAGCTGGGCCGGGACGAGCTGACCCGCATCGTCGATCTCCAGCTCGATCGGCTGCGGGCCCGGCTGCTCGACCGGAGGATCACCCTCAACGTCACCGACGCCGCCAAGGGATGGCTCTCCGACGTCGGCTACGACCCGGTGTTCGGGGCCCGTCCGCTGCGGCGGCTGGTCCAGACGGCGATCGGCGACCAGCTCGCCAAGGAACTGCTCGGCGGGCAGATCCGGGACGGCGACGAGGTGCTCGTCAACACCGCGCCGGACCGCTCGGGTCTGACGGTCAAGGCCGCCACCGTCAAGTCCCTCTGACGGGCCTCCCGGCGAATCGCCGCAGACCGGGCGAGGACCATCGTGGGGACGGCACGCCGTCGGTTCCTCGACCGATTCGGGCCGGACGTAGCGGATGTGCGACTTATCGTTGCGGAATGCACGACGCTCTTCTGCCGGATCCCGCGCAGTGGCGGGTCCTGCCACCGGGCCTACGGCGGCTTCGACGGGCGCTCCTGATCGTGGGAGCCGTCCCGGTGGTGGCGCTCACCCTGCTGATCACGGCGGCGTTCGGCGGCTGGCCCTGGATACTGATCACGGTGGCGCCAATCCTCGTGACGGGCTGGCTCTGGCGCTCGATCGGCCTCCGCTGGCAGGCCTGGCGCTATGCCGAGCGGGAGGACGATCTCCTGATCAGCCGCGGGGTGCTGACGCGTCGCCTGATCGTGGTGCCGTATGGCCGGATGCAGCTCGTCGACGTCACCGCCGGACCACTGGCGCGCCGCTTCGGCATCGCCAAGGTGCAGCTGCACACCGCGGCCGCGGACAGCGATGCCATCATCCCCGGCCTGGCCCCGGACGAGGCCGCGCGGCTGCGTGACGCGCTCACCGAACGCGGTGAAGCCCGGTCGGCCGGGCTGTGACGATCGAGCGGGGGTCCACCACCGGCGAAGCGCCGGCTCGGGCGACACGCCCCGGCCAGGACGGGTTTCACCGGCTGCATCCGCTCACCCCGTTCCTGCGCGGCTGGGTAATCGTCGTGGCGTTCATGGCGACGGTCGGCAGAAACCTCGCCGACGACGTCACCCCCCGCATCATCGGGCTCACCCTGATCTTCCTGATTCCCGCCGCCGGCACCTACGGATACTGCGCCTGGCGATTCACCCGCTACCGGGTCGAACGCGACAATCTTCGGCTCGATACCGGGCTCTTGGTCCGACGGACCCGCCATGTCCGGCTGGATCGGTTACAGTCGGTGGACATCGCTCAACCACTTCTCGCCCGGGTCACGGGGCTCGCCATCCTCCGGATCGATCTCGCCGGTAGGGAACGCTCCGAACTGGACACCGACTCCGGGTCCGACCTGCGGTACCTGTCGGTGGGTCACGCCCAGCGGCTGCGGGCCGAGCTGCTGGCCACCGCCGCGGGACTCGCGCCGGACGTGGGCGAGGCACCGCAGCGCCCACTCGCCGAGGTGCCGCCACGGCGGTTGGTGGCCGCGATCGCGCTGTCCCCCGCGCCGTGGGTGGCGTTGTTCGGCGCGGCCGCGATCGCCACGCCCGCCCTGCTGACCGGTACCCTCACCGGCGCCCTCGGCGCCGTTCCGATGCTCGGCAGCCTCTGGCACACGACGTTTCGCCGGTTCGCGGCCGGCTACCCCTACACCGTCTCCGAGTCACCCGACGGGCTGCGCATCAACAGCGGTCTGCTCAACCGCACCCACGCCACGGTCCCGCCGGGACGGGTCCAGGCGATCAGCATCGGCGAACCGGCGCTGTGGCGCTGGTCGGGCTGGGTGACGCTCCGGATGAACGTGGCCGGCGGCGGGCCCTCCGTGCTGCTACCGGTGGCTCGCCGGGCGGATGCGCTGGCCCTGATCGGCCGGCTACTGCCCGGAGTGGATGTCGCGGCGGTGGCGATGACCCGGCCGCCACGCCGGGCCGCCTGGCTCGCCCCGCTCCACTGGCGGCGGCTGTCCTGCGGAGCGGACGACACGGTCTTCGTCGTACGCCGGGGAATCGTCCGGCGGCACACCGATCTCATCCCCCACGGTAAGGTGCAGAGCATCCGGATCGTGCAGAATCCGCTGGCCAGACTGCTACGGTTGGCCGACATGCACCTCGATACCACCGGCGGCCCGGTGACGGTGCGGGCCGGCCTGCGCGACGCCGACGAGGCGGTCTCGCTCGCCGCCGCACAGGCCGAACGATCCCGGATCGGTCGGCGCCACGCCGTACGGACCGCTGGATGAGCCGGGGCGCCGGGTAAACGGAGCCCCCGCCCTCAGCCGAACGTGGGGAACTCCGGCCCGAAGAGGGAACCCCACAGATTCACGGCCTCCTCGTGATCGCCGGCCTGTTCCGCGTCCACCGCCTTCGCCGAGTAGATCCGGGCGAGCCGGACACTCTCGGCCAACGCCTCGATGTCCTCGGCGCGTAGATACGACGACAGGTCCCCGCCGACGTCGGCCGGGTCGGCCACGGTGAGGCCGACATCGTCCAGATGCCGGAAGACCTCGGCGAGCCCCTGCCGGGTGTTGAGCCCGCGGCCGGCGAGGACCTGCCCGGCGAGCGCCTCGATGTGGAAGGAGCGCAGGTGGCTGCCGCGTACCCGGTTCCACGCCTTGAGCAGGCGGACCGCCGAGATCACCCGGGGGCCGAGGTCCGCCGTCCAGCTCGTGTGCCGCTCCGGCCGGGTCGGCAGCCAGCCACCGACCCGATCGGGTATGACGTACCCGGCACGCGGATGATCGAAGGCCGGCACCAGATGGACGTCCGGAGGGGCGTCGTAGACGATGCGCAGCGCCTGGCCGCGGCTACCGATCGTCTGGATTCGATCTCCGCCGATGGCGTTGCGCACGCAGAGCAGCAGGTCGCGGGAGTCCCAGCGGAAACGCTTCCAGGCGCTGTTGGCCGCCGAGAAGACCGCGAAGATGTCCACCTCGTCGAGCGGACGGATCATGGTGTCCCGACCCGCCGAGCCGATCGTGGCGACCCCGACCAGCGGCAGCGCGCAACGAGGCGGGAAGATCGCGCGCAGCGCCCGCTCCGCCTCGTCGCGGCGAGCCGCGACGACGGCACGGTCCTCGGCACCGAGACGGATCAGGTCGTCGAGTTTCGCGAAGGCACGCGCCGTGGTGCCGACCAGCAGCGGGCCCGTCAACGGACCCGTCAACGGACCGGTTGTCGGGTTGATCGGCGACGTCGAGCCGGCCGCGGCAGGCTCGGCGCGGGGGCCTCCCTCGGAGGGGAACAGAGCGTTGAGCGTCCCCGGCGCCGACTCCTTCGGCCGACGCCAGTCCGGCGGAATGATCAGATGATCGTACGTGACCTCGCTCGGCCGGACTCCGGCCGGTGTTCCCCGAGGGGTATCCACACTCATGGTGCTGACCTCCCAGGCGCAGGTGGCGCCGGACCGTTCGGGCTCCCCTCCCCGGGCACGCGACGGCCCTCCCACGGACCCCCACGGACGCCCCGCCCAGCTTCGGCCCGTCGGCCATTGGTCGCGACATCGCCTTACATGGTGCCCCAGGGCATCACAGTCTGAACAGGGGGCTGTCTGCGCGGCGTGTTCACCACTCTCCTCGTGACGGCGAAAAAATGAGCCGGGAGCTGTCACCCAGCCGACAACACAGCATGGTAACGGTACCGTCACAATGACCTTCCGCCACACCGCGAAAGGCGGCTGGACATGGGTTTTGCCCGTTCGGGCCGGATGACGGCCGAATCCGGACGGTACCGGAACGGTCGGCGGTGACTCGCGACGTCAGGCCCAGGCGAAGCCCGACGCCCGATAACGTTGCGTGACAAACCTCAATGGTCAACTTGGCGGCGGACGCAGCCAGATCCGCCACCAATCGGCGACCAACACACTCGTTGGCACGAACGAGGTCGCCTGCGCGAGACGCTTCCCCACGCTGTCCCCGCGCCGGATCCGCGTCTCCACCAGAGCGCCGCGGTATTCGAACCATCCCGCGACCGCGCGGATCGCCTCGGTGGCGTAGCCGCTGCGCCGGCAGCCGAGCGCGATCGACACCCCGACCACCACCCGCCGGCCGTGGGTCTCCGCCGCGAGCAGGCCCACCGCCGCCGATCCTGGCTGGCGACCCGGCTGGCGACCCGGCTGGCGACGCAGCACCCAGGTCAGGACCATGTGGCCGGCGCTCGCCCGACGGCGTAGTTCGCGCCGCAGCGCCCCCGCCGGATCGTCGGGATCGGGCGCCCCCGCGGCAGGATCGGTCCCGACGATTCCGCCGAAGGGGCCGGATCCGTCACCGGAGGCGCCACGCGTGCCTGATCGCGGGGGGATGACCGTGAACGCCAGCGAGGGCGCGAGCTCCTCGGCGACGTATCCCGCGTTCCAAATGGTGAGCGGGAGTGCGAGTAGTCGGGAGGTGGTGAGTGTAGGGCCCTCACCCACGACGGGACGGCTCCCGGACCCCGAGCAGACCCCGTTCCCGGAGCCAGGACTCGGTGCGGTTCATGCCCTCGGGCAGCCGCACGACCGGCGACCATCCCGTCCGGGCCCGGATCTTCTCGATGGAGAGGCCCGCGTCGCGGGTCAGGGCGCGCACGGTGAGCGGACCGAGGTCCACCCGGGCGCGGGGATCGACTCCGGCCACCAGACGGGCACCTACACCGCGGATCAGGCCCGGTCCCCGCCGCGACGTCGCCGAGTTCACCGGAACGGCCGGGGCCGCCGGGGCCGCCGAGCCCGCTGGCCGCACCGAGGTCGTCGAGACCGCCGGGACCGGGTGGGTGGGGAGGGGTGGCGTCTCGGCCGCGGAATCGTCCACACCTCGCCTTCGGTAACCCTCCGCGAACGAACAGACACGATCAATCGCGTCGACCGCTCCGAAGACCCTGGCCGGTACGGAGCGGGGCGCCGCGATCGCGAGCATCTGACAGTAAAAGGTGAAGAAGTCGGCGGCAGACACCGACTCCCCCCCGGTCACGTGCAGCACCTCACCGGCGACCGCCGACCGGTCCGCACCGGCGACGGTGGTCACCGCCGTGACCACGTCGTCGACATGCACGGGGCTGAGCACACCCCAGCCGCCGTCGACGAGGACGAACCGCCCGGCCCGCATCAGCAGCACCGGCCAGAGGGTCCAGCGACCGGCCCGGGGACCGTAGGCATCCCCGATCCGTAGGACGGTCGCGCCGAGTCCGTGCGCAGCGGCCGACCCGACCGCCTGTTCCGCGGCGGCCATGGCGTCGGCGCGGACGTCGCCGGTCAGTCCGATCGGCGTGGTCTCGTCCAATGATCGGCCGACGGCTCGCGCGGGCCTGCGGTCCCCGGTCCCGCCGGGGACCGGGCCACTCGTCCGGGCAAGCACGTCCACGCAGGAGAGATGGACGAAGCGGTCGACCCCGGCCCGACCCGCGGCGTCGAGCAACGCCGCCGTGGCGCCGAGGGTCACCCGCCGGATCTCGGCGTCGGACACCCGTACCGGCGCTCCGGCTCGGCCGGGACGCACCGGGGTCAGTTCCGCGACGCCACCGGTCCCGATGGCGGCGGCATGGATCACCAGCTCCGTGCCGTAAAAGGCCTTCTCCCACTCACCGGGACGGCTGACGTCGGCCTGCATGACACCCGGCGCGCGCCGGATGTCGATGGCGACAACGTCGTCACCGCGCCGCCGCAGCGCGTGGGCCAGCGCTCCGCCGAGGAAGCCGGCCGCGCCGGTGACCACCGCCCGAACCAAGGTCGCTCCTCCTGCCAGGATCACCCTCGCCGACGGCGCTGCCGCGCGGCCCGCCGGCCCGTCCACCGGCTGGGTCCGCGGGTTTTACCACGCTCGCTGCCGTGCTCGCTGCCGTCGGCGACGACCCGACCCTACGGGATCGACTACTGATCAGGACCGGGACATCCCCGCGAGTCGGGAGGATCG